>JABEVD010000056.1 GCA_013044025.1 Burkholderiales bacterium | reverse complement strand
GAACGGAACTTCCCGAAGGACTGGCACTCTCACGGATCGAGTGCTAGAATTCCCTTTCAGGAGGATTTATGACCGATTTCGCGCTACCCCTGCAGATTCACGGCGCCAGCCTGCAAAGCTACATCCAGGCGGTGAACCGGCTTCCCTATCTCAGCCAGGAAGAGGAACTCGACCTGTCCAGAAGATTGAGGCAGAAGAACGACCTCGATGCGGCGAGGCAACTCGTGCTTTCCCATCTGCGCGTGGTGGTTTCGGTGGCAAGGGGATATACGGGTTACGGGCTTCCCCAGGCCGATCTCATCCAGGAAGGCAACATCGGCCTCATGAAAGCGGTGAAGCGCTTCGATCCGGATCGCGGCGTGCGACTGGTTTCCTTCGCCATCCACTGGATCAAGGCGGAAATCCACGAATACATCATCCGCAACTGGCGCCTCGTCAAGGTCGCCACCACCAAGGCGCAACGCAAACTTTTCTTCAATCTGAGAAGCCTGAAGGAAGGAACCGATGCCCTCAATCGCGAGGAAATCGGGCAGATCGCAACTTCCCTCAAGGTAAAACCCGAAGAAGTCTCGGAAATGGAAACGAGGCTCGGAGGACGCGACATTCCGCTCGAACCGGTATCGGATGAAGAGGAAGGAATCGCCCCGATCGCCTATCTCGCGGACGAAAATTCGGAGCCCACCCGGCTCATCGAACGAAAGCAGAAGGAAAAACTGCTCGGCGAAGGACTCACCAATGCGCTCGCCAGCCTCGACGACAGGAGCCGCCGCATCATCGAGGCACGCTGGCTGCAGGAGGAAGACAGCGCCACCCTGCACGAACTCGCAGCCGAATTCGAAGTCTCGGCAGAAAGAATCAGGCAGATCGAACAGAAAGCCATGCAGAAAATGAAACTCGCGCTCGGCGCGCCGAAATGAACTACCCTCTCGGGTGATGCTTCCGATGAAGCGATTTCAGCCTTTCCCTCGCCACATGCGTATAGATCTGGGTGGTCGAAATGTCTGAATGCCCGAGCAGCATCTGCACCACCCTGAGATCCGCCCCGTGGTTGAGGAGATGGGTTGCGAATGCGTGGCGCAGGGTGTGCGGGGAAATGGGCGCGTTTATCCCGGCGGAAGCCGCATGACGACGGATGAGATACCAGAACGCCTGACGAGTCATCGCCGCCCCCCTCGCAGTCACGAATAGGTGATCGCATTTTCTTCCATCGAGAAGCTCCTGACGAGCCGTCCTGACATAGCGCTCCATCCAGGAAACCGCCTCTTCCCCGAGCGGCACCAGCCTTTCCTTCGATCCCTTGCCGAGCACCCGCACCACCCCCATGTCCAGGCTGACCTGGGCGGCCCTGAGCAAAACGAGTTCGGAAACCCTCAGTCCGGTCGCATAAAGCGTCTCCAGCATCGCGCGATCCCTGAGCCCCAGCGCTTCCCCTGTGTCCGGCGCATCCAGGAGTTTTTCCACGTCCGCTTCGGAAAGGCTTTTCGGCAATCCCCTGGACAGCTTCGGCGACTCCACATCGAGGGTGGGATCGACTTGCAGCCTGCCGCTCGCGACATGAAAACGGTAGAAACGCTTGAGACAGGAAAGCTCACGGCTCATGGTGGAAGCCTTCATTCCGGAACGATGCGCAAGGAAGGAAAGCAGGTCGGCATGCCCGGCTTCCAGAAGCCCCTTTCCCCGCTTTTCCAGCCAGGCGGAAAAGATGCCCAGATCGCTCCGGTAGCTCTCCAGGGTGTTTTTCGAAAGGCCGTCTTCCAGCCAGAGCGCATCGCAGAAATCGTCTACGAGTTCAATCCGACTCATGGGAAAGAAGCCATTCCTTGATGAGGAGCGGATGGCCTTCGCCGTGATGCATGAATCCTCCGAGCCCGCTTCCGGAAACCACCCTGTGACAGGGGATCACCAGCGGAACCGGATTCGCTCCGCATGCCTGACCGACCGCGCGCGCCGCCGTGCCGAGTTCCTTCGCGATTTCGCCGTAGCGCCTTGTCCTCCCGGCAGGGATTTCCGAGATTTTCTCCCACACCTTTTTCCGGAAAACGGTTCCGGAAAGAATCAATGGAAGATCGAATTCGAAGCGCGGATCTTCAAGATAACGTCCGAGCTGGGCGCAGACTTCCCTGGTGAAGGAATCGGCAGGATCGAGCAGAGGCGTTCCGGGGGGAAGAAACTCGATCCCCGAAAGAAAATCCCCCTGCGTCGAGATGCCGAGCACCCCGAAGGGAGCGGGCATTTTCGCATTCATTGCAGGCCGATCGACTTCAGGAAAGTCATATCCTTGGCGTTCCTGAAGATCCATTTCAGTTGAGCCTGCGCATCCTCGTCGAGTCCGGCTTTCTGCAGATTCATCGCACAGGAAAGCCTGGCGTAGAGCGCAAGCGCATCGGCCGACTTTTCCGGAATCAGGGTGGAAGCCTCGAAATAGCGGCCGGCGGCGATTTCAGGGTCTGCCGAATTGTCCGCAATCAGCATCAGGATCTTCCGCTTCGTATCCGCATCGGCAAGAGGCAGCAGGGACTCCAGCAGATCAGGAGATTTCAAGGACATTCTTTTTGCCAGGGAAACGAGCCGGTCTCCCGGCATGGGCGGCTTGGTCGATGCGAGCACTTCCTTCGCTTTTTTCCGATTTCCGGATTCGATCCAGCATCGGGCAAGATCGAGCGGCTCGGATCCCTGCAATGTCAATCCATCCCAGAAGGAAGCGCATTTGTCATATTCGCCGGCCTTGAAAGCCATGGCGCCCAGCGCATGCCTCGCATCGGGAGAGAGATTCGAAGTTCCCGAAAAGAGCGCGACCGCCGTCTTCGGAAAATCCGAAAGTTCCGAAATCAGGCCGGATGCGGCAAGCTGTCTGGATTTTTCGTCCGAAGCGTGGACGAGGATCCATGCGAGCAGGGAACGCCTCGCATGCGGATCGGGAATTCTGGAAAGCGCATCGAACCAGGATCCGTAATCCCCGCCCTGCAACAACGAATACTGGTTCGAAAAGGAAATCGCGCTGTCGGTATAGCGCTTCATGAGCATGGCCGAGCCCATTTTTCCGGATTCCACCAGGGATTCGGAAGCGCCGATGGCGGCCGATGCGTCGCCCTTCCTGTCCGCCGCTTCGAGGAGAAGCGTTGGATTCGATCCGGACTGCGCGATCACCTCGTCCGGACTCATCAATCCGGTCTCGAGCTCCGCCCTGATCTTCACCGGATCCCTGTCGTCGAGCGGACTGAACCAGGCAATCGCGTCCTTTGCGCGATTCGCATCGAGCAATCCGGAAACGAAAAGATCCGCTTCGTTCTGCTTCAGGGGCCTGTAATCCTGCGAAAAACGCAACATGGCGTAATAGGCGTTGGCCGAATCCTGCGCCAGAAGAAGCGAGCGAATCGCGTCGAGCCTCGCCTGTCTCATTTTTTCTTTGGAAAGCTTGCCTTCCCAGATCAGCTTCGCAATCCAGTCCCCTGCGATTTGCGGCTTGTCCAGTGCGAAAGCGGCATTTGCGGCAATCCCCGCGATTTCACTGGAAAAGGGAAATTGCCCGGCGACCTGCAGAATTTTTTCGTTCTCGCCGAATTTCGCAAGGAGGCCGATTTCCAGCGCGCCCCATTTGGCCCGATCGGAATCGGCAGGCGCATTGCTTTCCAGATAGGAAAGAGCGAGTCGCGGAGCGCCTGAATCGACCATGTCCTTCGCCACTCCGTAGGAAGCCGCATGGGCAAGCGGGGCGAGAAGGAAGAGCCCGATCGAAAGATATTTCAGCATTGTTCCCATGGAAGCTGATCGAATCTCCACCCGTTCAGGCTGCTGCGCCGATGGGCATCATCGAGGTCGCCCTCGAATCCGTGGAGGATGTTGTAGACTTCCCTGAAGCCGGAATCCTTCAAGGCCATGCCTGCATCCCGTGAACGCACCCCGCTCCTGCAGATGAGCAGAACCGGGCGGCTTTCGTTCGCGATCTTCTTCACATGGGCGACGAAATCGGGGTTGATTTCCCAGTCCGGGCCGTCGTTCCAGGGCACATGAATCGCGCCCACGGGATGGCCCACGAACAGGAACTCGATTTCGCTGCGCACGTCGATCAGGACCGCGCTCGGATGGTTTTTCAGGAACTGGAATGCTTCCTTTGGCTGCAATGATTTCATGCTCGGGATTATAGCGCAAAGCGGATCTTTGCAGGGCATGTTAAAATCGGCGCGAATATTCATAGAGGCGATCTGCCATGCGAGAACAACTGCTGCGCTCCCTGCTATCGGAGCGCATCCTCATTCTGGACGGTGCGATGGGCACCATGATCCAGAGATACAGGCTCACGGAGGCCGATTACCGCGGAGAGCGGTTCAGCGATTTCCCGCGCGATCTCCAGGGAAACAACGATCTTCTGGTGATCACCAAGCCGGATGTGATCAGCGAAATCCACCGCGCCTATCTGGAAGCGGGCGCCGACATCATCGAAACCAACACTTTCGGCGCGAACGCGACCACCCTGCACGCCTACGGCCTGGATTCGCTTTGCTACGAGCTCAATGTGGCGGGCGCAAAAGTGGCAAGAAATGCCTGCGACGCCTATGAAACCGCGGACAAGCCGCGCTTCGTCGCGGGCGTTCTGGGCCCCACCGACAAGACCGCGACCATTTCGCCGGACGTGAACGATCCTGCCGCGCGCAACATCACTTTCGACGCACTGGTCGCGGATTATTCGGTCGCGACGCGCGGGCTGATGGACGGCGGCGCGGATCTGATCCTGATCGAAACCATCTTCGACACCCTGAATGCGAAAGCGGCGATCTTCGCTGTGCAGTCGGTTTTCGAGGAGCGCGGAACCAGCCTGCCGATCATGATTTCCGGAACCATCACCGATGCTTCCGGCAGGACGCTCACCGGACAGACCACCGAGGCATTCTACAACTCGCTGATCCATGCCAAGCCCATTTCCATCGGGCTCAATTGCGCGCTCGGCGCGGAAGAACTGCGCCAGTATGTGGAAGAGCTCTCCAGGGTTGCAAATTGCCATGTGAGCGCCCACCCCAATGCGGGACTGCCCAATCCGCTCGCCCCGACCGGATACGACGACACGCCTGAAAACATGGCTGGCCATATCCGGGAATGGGCCCGGAGCGGCTTTCTCAACATCATCGGCGGTTGCTGCGGCACTTCCCCGGACTTCATCCGCGCCATCGCGGAAACGGTGCAGGACATCCCGCCGCGAAAGATTCCGCAAATCCCGGTCGAATGCCGCCTCTCCGGGCTCGAGCCCTTCAACATCGGCGAGCATTCCCTGTTCGTGAATGTGGGCGAGCGCGCCAATGTCACGGGTTCGGCCAAATTCAAGAAACTCGTCCTCGACGGCAATTACGAGGAAGCGCTGGAAGTCGCGAAACAGCAGGTGGAAACCGGCGCGCAGGTGATCGACGTCAACATGGACGAGGCGATGCTGGACGGCGAAGCCGCCATGGTGAAATACCTCAATCTCATCGCATCCGAACCCGACATCTCGCGCGTTCCGATCATGATCGATTCTTCCAAATGGGAAATCATCGAGGCGGGACTGAAATGCGTGCAGGGAAAATGCATCGTCAATTCGATCTCGCTGAAGGAAGGCGAGGAGAATTTCGTCAGATATGCAAAGCTGGTGCGCAAGTACGGCGCGGCAGCCGTGGTGATGGCCTTCGACGAGAATGGCCAGGCCGACACATTCCAGCGCAAGATCGAAATCTGCAAAAGAAGCTACGACATCCTGGTCAACAGGGTGGGCTTCCCGCCGGAAGACATCATCTTCGATCCCAACGTCTTCGCGATCGCGACCGGAATCGAGGAGCACAACAATTACGCGGTGGATTTCATCGAAGCGACTTCCTGGATCCGCAACAACCTTCCACACGCGAAGATCAGCGGCGGCGTCTCCAATGTCTCCTTTTCCTTCCGCGGCAACGAGAAAGTGCGTGAGGCCATCCACACGGTTTTCCTCTACCATGCGATCCGCGCAGGAATGAGCATGGGCATCGTCAACGCCGGACAACTCGGCGTCTACGAGGAAATTCCGCTGGATCTCAGGAATGCGGTGGAAGACGTGGTGCTGAACCGCAGCCCCGACGCAGGGGAAAAACTGGTTCAGCTCGCCGAAACCGTGAAGGGAGGGGGCAAGACCCAGGCCGAAGACCTGGAGTGGCGCAAGGGAACGGTAGACGAGCGCCTCACCCACGCCCTGGTGCGCGGCATCACCACGTTCATCCTCGAAGACACCGAAGCAGCGCGCCTCGCCGCTACCCAGCCGGTGGACGTGATCGAGGGACCGCTCATGCGCGGCATGAACGTGGTGGGCGACCTGTTCGGTTCGGGCAAGATGTTCCTGCCGCAGGTGGTGAAGTCCGCCCGGGTCATGAAACAGGCGGTGGCGCATCTCGTTCCTTACATCGAAGCGGAGAAAGCGAAATCCGGTCAATCGAAGCCCAAAGGCAAGATCGTGATGGCGACCGTGAAGGGGGACGTGCACGACATCGGCAAGAATATCGTCACCGTGGTGCTGCAGTGCAACAATTTCGAAGTGGTGAACATGGGCGTGATGCAGCCCTGTCAGCAGATCCTCGACACCGCGCGCGAGGAAGGGGCCGACATCATCGGCCTTTCCGGCCTCATCACCCCTTCCCTCGAGGAAATGGCGCATGTAGCGAAGGAAATGGAGCGGCAAGGATTCAGGATACCGCTCCTCATCGGCGGAGCGACCACTTCCCGCGTGCATACCGCGGTCAAGATCGAGCCGAACTATCCTTCCGGAACCACTGTATACGTCCCGGACGCTTCCCGCGCGGTGGGCGTGTGCAGTCAACTGCTGAGCGAGACGCTGAAAGAGGAATATGTCTCCGGAATCAAGGCGGACTATGAAAAGACCAGGGAACTCCACAAGGGAAAGAAGGGACAGGGGCCGCATCATTCCATCGCGGAAGCCAGGAACCACGGACTGAAAACCGACTGGAAAAATTATGCGCCGCCCGCCCCTTCCTTCATCGGGATACGGGTGCTTTCAGACTATCCTCTGGCCGACATCGCCCGAAACATAGACTGGACCCCTTTCTTCCAGACTTGGGAACTCGCCGGACGCTATCCGAAAATTCTCGATGACGAAATCGTGGGTGAAGAGGCGAGGAAGCTTTTCCAGGATGCCCAGGAAATGCTCGAAAGGATCATTTCCGAAAAATGGCTGATTGCGAACGCGGTATTCGGCCTCTTCCCCGCCAATAGTGTGGGCTCCGACGACATCGAGATCTATTCGGACGAATCGAGAAGCGAGATTGCCATGGTTTTCCACAACCTCAGGCAGCAGATGGTCAAACCGGAAGGAAAAGTGAATCACTGCCTCGGAGACTACATCGCACCCAAGGATTCCGGCGTTGCGGATTACATCGGCGCTTTCGCGGTGACCACCGGGATCGGCATCGAGAAAAAGCTCGAAGAATTCGAGGCCGCACAGGACGATTACAGCAGCATTCTGCTGAAAGCGCTCGCAGACCGGCTTGCGGAAGCCTTCGCGGAGCACCTGCACATGCGGGTGAGGCGTGAATTCTGGGGATATGCTGCGGACGAGGATCTCGACAACGATGCACTGATCGCGGAAAAATACCGCGGTATCCGCCCCGCCCCGGGCTACCCCGCCTGCCCGGACCACACCGAAAAGGAAGCGCTTTTCAGGATTCTGGATGCGGAAAGGAATGCCGGGATTTCGATCACCGAGAGCTATGCCATGCTGCCCGCCTCTTCGGTGAGCGGATTCTACTTCTCCCATCCGCAATCCGCCTATTTTGCAACCGGGAAAGTGGACCGGGATCAGGTGGAGGATTATGCGAACAGAAAGGGAATGGATCTGGAAACAGCGGAACGCTGGCTCGCCCCGGTCCTCTCCTACAGGTAAAAAAATACCCGCGGAGTGCGCGGGTGAATTAAGGAGGAGGTACGGTTCGAATCGTACGCCTCCTTTCTTATCCCGACATTAAGGTCAAAAAAAGCCCGCGGCAAGCGCGGGCAAATGGGGGAGGTACTGATTCAAGTATATTCGCCTTTCCTTATTTTTCCATTAAGCAGGCAGCGGATAAAAAAACACCCGCTGCTTGCGCGGGTGAAAGGGGGAACTGTTGGAAAGAATCTTAGCGAAGATTTCTTATCTGCTCCTTAAGTTCGGACGTTTTGACCGTGCATCCCCGATGCCCCATAATAAGCGGTTTCCCTAGCACGGATTCTGAATGACTCGCGAAACCATGGACAGCGTGACGCTTTACAAAAGGCTGCTGCGCTATGTCATGCCGTACTGGCGCGTCTTTGCTGCGGCGGTGGCGAGCATCGCGATCGTCGCGGCCACCGAGCCTGCTGTGCCCGCCCTCATGAAGCCCATGCTGGACGGCGGATTCGTCGGCAAGGATCAGACCATGATCCGGCTCATCCCCGTGCTCATCGTGCTGATCTTCCTGGTCAGGGGAGTGGCGACCTTCACCGGAGCCTATGCCATCAACTGGGTCGGCAACCGGCTGGTGATGGACCTCAGAATGGACATGTTCGGCAGGCTGATCCGCCTGCCCAACGCCTTTTTCGACGACCATGTCAGCGGCAACCTGATCTCCAAGATCACTTTCGACGTCACCCAGGTGACGCTCGCCGCCACCAACGTGGTGCTGATTTCCGTCAAGGACTCGCTGATCATTTTCGGATTGCTGGGCTGGCTGGTGTATCTCAACTGGGAACTCACCCTGCTCACCCTGGTGATGGCGCCGCTCATCGCTTTCGTAATACGCACGATCAGCAAGCGCCTGCGGCAGACGAGCCGCGACACGCAAAACGCCATGGGAGAAATCACCCAGGTGGTCGAGGAAGCCATCGAATGCAGCAATGTGGTGAAACTCTACGGCGGCCAACCCTACGAGACCAGGCGCTTTCACGAAAGCGCGAACCGGGTGAGGCGCTTCAACGTGAAGCAGGCAGCTGCAGCTGCGGCCAACGTCCCGATCGTGCAACTGATCGCTTCCTTCGCCCTCGCCATCATCGTCTACCAGGCCACCCTGCAGTCGAGCGCTGACAAGACCACGGTGGGCAGCTTCGTCTCCTTCATCATGGCGATGCTGATGCTGACCTCCCCGATGAAACGGGTCACCAGCATGAGCGAATATCTGCAGCGGGGGCTGGCTGCTGCGGAAAGCATTTTCGGGCTGATCGACGAACAGGCCGAACCTGACGAAGGAAAGCTCGTACTGGACCGGGCGCAGGGGCACCTCGTTTTCGAGGAGGTTCGCTTCACTTATGGAGACGAATCGAGGTACGCGCTGGACGGTTTTTCCCTCGACATCCGTCCCGGGGAGACCATCGCCCTGGTGGGCGCATCGGGAAGCGGAAAGAGCACGCTTGCCAACCTGATTCCCCGCTTCTATCATCCAACCAGCGGCAGGATTGTGCTGGACGGACACGACACCAGGGACCTCACCCTGGAAAGCCTGAGGAACAACATCGCGCTGGTGAGCCAGAACGTGGTGCTCTTCAACGACACGGTGGCCGCCAATATCGCCTACGGCTCCATGGGCGGGGCGAGCCGCGAGAAAATCGAGGCTGCGGCAAGGGCTGCCCATGCGCTCGATTTCATCCTGGAAATGCCGCAGGGACTCGATACGCTGATCGGGGAGAACGGATTGAAGCTCTCCGGCGGGCAGCGCCAGCGACTCGGAATCGCCCGCGCGCTGCTCAGGGATGCGCCGATCCTGATCCTGGACGAAGCGACTTCCGCACTCGACTCCGAATCCGAAAAGCATGTACAGGCTGCGCTCGAAGTGCTGATGAAGGGAAGGACGACGGTCGTGATCGCCCACAGACTCTCCACCATCGAGAAGGCGAACAGGATCGTGGTGATGCAAAAGGGCAAAATCGTCGAGATCGGCACGCACGATGAACTGCTCCAACTGGACGGCGCCTATGCCAGGCTGCACAGGATCCAGTACGAATCCGCGATTCAGTCCGTTTCCGGAGAAATGGGATGAAATTCATCGAAATGCTTTTCGAAGGCGCACTGTGGAGAAGCCGCTACGTGGTGCTGTTCGCCGTGGTGGCCAGCATGGCTGCCGGCTTCGCCATATTCTACATGGCGACTGTGGATGTCTTTTATCTGGTGATGCACATCCTGCATTACGCGGATCCTTCGCTTCCCGAGGAAGCGAGGAAGGCGCTGCATGCGAGCACCATCAGCCACATCGTCGAGGTGGTCGATGGATATTTGCTCGCCACGGTGATGCTGATCTTCTCGCTGGGCCTGTATGAACTCTTCATCAGCGACATCGACGAAGCGAAGGGAGAAGCAAGATCGAGCCGGATCCTCGTCATCGAAAGCCTGGACGATCTCAAGGCGAGGCTCGCCAAGGTGATCCTGATGATCCTCATCGTGACGCTTTTCGAGCAGGCGCTGAAGATCAGGATCGAATCTCCTCTCGATCTCCTCTACCTAGGCGGCGCGATCGCGCTGGTGGGACTTGCGCTCTACTTTACCCATGCTTCGGAATCCGGAGCGAAATCACACGGCGAGTAGCATGGCGCACATATCGGTCGTCATCCCCGTCTACAAGGCTGAAAACTGTCTCGAGGAACTATATTCGCGCCTGAAAGCGTCGATCGAGACGATCAGCGCGGATTTCGAAATCCTTCTGGTTGAAGATTGCGGCGGCGACCGCTCCTGGGAAATGATCGCAGATCTCGCCAAAAGGGATCCCAGGGTCAAGGGAATCCAGTTCTCCCGCAATTTCGGACAGCATTACGGCATCACGGCGGGACTCGATCACGCGGATGGAGACTGGGTGGTGGTCATGGACTGCGACCTTCAGGATCGGCCCGAGGAAATCCCGAGGCTTTACCAAAAGGCAATGGAAGGATACGACATCGTGCTGGCCAGACGCGGAAAGCGCCAGGATCCCTGGCACAAACTGCTCCTCTCCCGCGCCTTCTACAGGATCTTCAGCTATCTCGCCGACATGGAATATGATGGACAGACCGGCAACTTCAGGATCCTGTCCAGAAAAGTCGTGTCCAGCTTCAGGCTGATGAGGGAACAGATGCGTTTTTTTGGAGGGCTCGTCAACTGGATGGGGTACCCAACTGCGAGCATCGACGTGCAACATGCCGAGCGCTTTGGAGGCAAGTCCACCTACACCTTCGGAAAACTGTGGAAACTCGCTTCGGAGATCATCATCGCTTATTCCGACAAGCCGCTGCGATTGTCCATCCGCTTCGGCTTTTCGATCTCGCTGCTCTCCTTCGTCTATGGACTCTACATCATCTATCTCGCGATCTTCCACAGCATGCCCATCCTGGGATGGAGCAGCCTGATCGTGTCGATCTATTTCCTGGGCGGCATCATCATTTCCATCCTCGGCGTGATTGGAATCTATCTCGGCAAGGCATTCGATGAGGCGAAAAGACGCCCCCTGTACATCATCAACCACAAGACTTTTGACGAATATTGAATTCATGGAGCAATCCAATGTTGAGCGTTAGGCAGCTTGTCGAGCTTCCCTGGGAAACGAGAAATTTGGGGATCCCCAGCTTCGAATTGACCCTACCTGATTCCGAAGGGGAATTGAACGAAATACTTTCGAAAATCCTGCTCAATCAGGCTTCCTGCTTCATTCAGGCAAAAATTGACAGAACGAAAATTCCATTCTCCATGCTGCTCGAGAGAAATGGATTTTATTTCGTCGAAACCGCATTGTCACTGAATACGGTTTTCAGCAAGAATGCATCCCTTGCCGGATTCATGGAAAACAGCAAGGCTTTCTTGCCTGTGCGATTTGACCCGGACCGGTTTGAACTGCTGAGTGCCGACAAAACCAGCACGATCGTCAGAAACGATATCCGTAAAATTGCAAACGAATCATTTGTGGATGACAGATTCCATGTGGATCCGAATTGCTCAAAGGAGCTTGCGGACGGGCGCTACGTAAATTGGGTCGGTGACATGCTGGTGGACGACCGATGCAAATTTGATCTGCTGACTTACGAGGGCGTCCCGATTGCTTTCATGGGAAGAAGGCACGAATCCCTGCTGCTCGCCGGCTTCGTCAGAAAATACGCGCAAAGCGGACTGGGTGAATTCTTTTGGTTGTCGGTATTGAAAAGAATGGTTGAAGAGGGTTTCGACAAGGCGGTCACCACGATTTCCGCAAACAACATGCCAACGCTGAACCTGCATTCACGGCTCGGATTCAGATTCAGGAATCCTCTGGCCATCCATCACTACTGGACCAGACCGAAATCATGAATTATCTTTATGTATTGATGACTGTCGCCCTGACCGTCTACGGGCAGATCGTCATCAAATGGCAGGTGCTGAAGGCCGGATCGATGCCGACTGATTCCGCCGAGAAGCTGAAATTCCTGTTTCATCTGGTTCTGAATCCCTGGTTGCTGAGCGCATTCCTGGCCGCTTTTCTCGCCTCGGTCACCTGGATGGCGGCAATGACGAAACTGCAACTGAGCCACGCGTATCCCTTCATGAGTCTCGCCTTCGTGATGGTCATTCTCCTCAGCAACCTTTTTTTCGGCGAGCCGATCAACGCCTACAAGCTGGCCGGTGTGCTCATCGTCATGGCCGGACTCGCGATCGGGAGCCAGGGTTGAAAAAATGCCCAGCCTGCGGGAGGATGCCGGACGATTCCTGGAACTGCGCCTGCGGCTGGCGCGTATCCATGCTGGACGGTTTTCCCGCGTTTTCCCCGGATCTCGCCCGTGAAAACGCAGGATTCCAGCCCGGCTATTTCGCAGAACTTTCCATGCTCGAAGAAACGAATTTCTGGTTCAGGGCCAGGAATGCGCTGATTCTCTCGATGCTGGAAACCCATTTTCCTGACGCGGAAAGTTTTCTCGAGATCGGCTGCGGAACCGGATACGTTCTTTCCGGAATCCGGGAAGCCCACCCTCAGATGAAGCTCCGGGGAAGCGAAATCTATACGGCAGGTCTGGGATTCGCATCCAGTCGGGCTCGAGGCGCAGACCTGATGCAGATGGACGCTAGAAAAATGCCTTTTTTTGAGGAATTCGACGTGATCGGCGCATTCGATGTGCTGGAACACATCATGGAGGACGAGGCAGTGCTCTCGCAGATGCATGAGTCGGTGAAGCCCGGAGGAGGAATCCTGGTCACCGTTCCCCAGCATCCCTTCCTGTGGAGCGAACAGGATGTGGCGGCCTGCCATGTGCGGCGCTATACGAGGCGAGAGCTCGAGGAGAAGATGATCCGCGCCGGATTCCGGGTGGAACGGGCCACTTCCTTCGTGTCCCTGCTTTTTCCCCTGATGATGGCTTCCCGCCTGGTTGCCAAACAAAAAACAACCGATCCCATGTCGGAACTGAGGCTGGGAAGAACCACCAACCGGATCTTCGAAGTCTTGATGAATCTGGAACTGAAACTGATTTCGTCAGGGCTTTCCATGCCCTTCGGCGGATCGCTACTGATGGTCGGGAGAAAATCATGATTCCGTTCAACAAGCCCTACATGACGGGGCGAGAACTAGAATACATCACCGCAGCGCATGCGAAAGGGCATCTCGCGGGAGATGGCGCATTCACAAAAAAATGCCATGCCTGGTTCGAGGAAAAACTCGGAACGAAAAAAGCGCTGCTCACCCATTCCTGCACCGCGGCCCTGGAAATGGCTGCGATCCTTTGCGATCTGCAGCCAGGGGACGAGGTCATCATGCCCTCCTACACCTTCGTCTCCACCGCCAATGCCTTCGTGCTGCGCGGCGCGGTGCCGGTATTCGTCGACATCCGGGAAGACAATCTCAACATGGACGAAAAGCTGATCGAAGCCGCCATCACGGAAAAGACCCGCGCCATCGTTGCTGTGCATTATGCAGGGGTCGCCTGCGAGATGGATAAGATCATGGACATCGCGAATCGCCACGGACTCCTCGTGGTCGAAGATGCAGCCCAGGCCCTCCTTTCCACCTGGAAAGGAAAATACCTCGGCACCATCGGCCATTTCGGCTGCCTGAGCTTCCACGAAACCAAGAACATCATCAGCGGCGAAGGAGGAGCGCTCCTCGTCAACGACGAACGATTTTGCGAACGCGCCGAAATCATCCGCGAGAAGGGAACCAACCGCAGCCAGTTCTTCAGGGGACAGGTGGACAAGTACACCTGGGTCGACATCGGCTCTTCCTATCTGCCGAGCGAGCTGATCGGCGCATTTCTTCATGCGCAGCTCGAAGGCTGCGAGGAAATCATCGAAAAAAGAAGGGCGATCTGCGCGCGCTACGACGAACTGCTCGAAGACCTCGAGAAAGCAGGACATTTCCGCATGTCTCCCCATCTGGAAGGCAACGGCCACATGTATTTCCTGATCCTGAAAGATCTCGAAGAGCGAACCAGGCTGATCGAGCATCTGAAGGCCAGCGGAATCATGGCGGTGTTCCATTACGTTCCGCTCCATTCCTCCCCAGCAGGAAGAAAATACGCCAGGGTGCACGGAGAGATGACTTTCACGGAAGAGCTCTCCGACCGACTGGTCAGGCTTCCGGTTTTCCACGATCTTTCGGAAGAAGAGATCGCGCGCGTCGCAACCGCGATTCGATCCTTCTTCGTAAAATAGCCCGATGCTCTTCAATTCGCAGATCTTCCTGTTCGGCTTTCTTCCCGTCACGCTCGTCGTCTATCTGTTGCTGAGGCGCGAGAAGGAATTTGCCGCGGGATGGCTCGCGTTCGCATCCCTCGTCTTTTACGGATACTGGAATTTTTCCTATGTGTGGCTGCTGCTTTTCTCCATTGTCGCCAATTATTCCTTCGGATCCTTGATCGCGAAAAGCGGCAAGAAAGGCATTCTGGTCGCAGGCCTATCGTTCAATCTCGCCCTGCTCGGCTATTACAAGTACGCGAATTTCTTCGTTTCCAACCTGGACCATCTCGCCGGACTCGATCTCTCCATGGCCAAAGTGGCGCTGCCTCTGGGAATTTCCTTCTTCACCTTCACCCAGATCGCCTTCCTGATGGACGTGTACAGGGGCGAGATCCGCGAATACCGCTTCGTCCATTACCTGCTTTTCGTCACCTATTTTCCCCATCTCATCGCAGGTCCCGTGCTGCATCACCGCGAAATGATGCCGCAGTTCGAGACGGGAGGAAGGACCGGATACGACAATTATTCCGTGGGACTCACCATCTTTTTCATCGGACTTTTCAAGAAGGTGATGCTCGCGGACGGGATCTCGGCCTATGTCGCGCCGGTATTCGGGGCGCATGCGAGCGGAATCGAACCCACTTTCTTCGACGCCTGGCTGGGCGCCCTCGCCTATACCTGTCAGCTTTATTTCGATTTCTCCGCCTATTCGGACATGGCGATCGGCATTTCCCGTCTTTTCGGCATCGTTCTCCCGGTGAATTTCTATTCCCCCTACCAGTCGCTCAACATCGTCGATTTCTGGCGACGCTGGCATATGACGTTATCTCGTTTTCTCAGAGACTACCTCTACATTCCGCTCGGTGGAAACCGCAAGGGAAAGGAAAGGCGCTACCTGAACCTCATGGTCACCATGCTGCTCGGCGGTCTCTGGCATGGAGCGGGATGGACCTTCGTGCTCTGGGGCGGACTGCACGGAATCTATCTCGTTGCAAATCACGGATGGCATGCGCTGAAAAAAAGGATCGGTCTTCCCTCCATGGGAACCTTCGGAAGGTTCTCGGGACGGGCGATCACTTTCCTTTCCGTCGTTGTCGGCTGGGTTTTCTTCCGCGCGGACGATCTCGATTCGGCGCTCTCGGTCCTGAAAGGGATGGCGGGATGGAACGGCGTGATCTTCCCCGATTTCTGGCTCCCCAAATGGGGGGCATTCGGGCAATGGCTGATTGCCCATGGCGCCCATTTCGGCACCACCGCGACCCCGGTTTCCGGAGGAGAATTCAACTGGGTGTGGATCCTGCTTGTCATTGCCTGGTTCGCTCCCAATACTTACCGGATCATGGCGAAATACGAACCCGCGCTCAATCTGCCGAAGGAAAATTTTTCGAAACTGCAATGGAATCCCAACGCGCTTTGGCTCGCGATCGCAGTCCTGCTCGGATTCTTTTCCATCATCCACATGAACAAGGAATCCGAATTCCTTTATTTCCAGTTCTGAAATGGATAGCCACGCAAAATATTTCTATTCCCTGATCGGAATCCTTGGATTGGCCCTGTTCGCGATCCTCGCCATGAACCTGAAGCTCATGGAAAACGATCTGGGGGGAGGAAGGAAGGCATTTCTCGCAAGCTCCTGGCAGGAAAAAACGCGCGGCGTCACCTATGCTCCGCCACTTAGCTCGACACGCCTTTTCAAGACGCTGCGCCTCAATGACAGGCTCCCGCACATCGACACGGTGATTTTCGGTTCATCCACCGCGATGGGAGCCCGTCCTGACATGTTCCCGGGAATGAAGGCCTACAATTTCGCCCAGACCGGCAACCTTCTTCTCTCCGTGATCGGAGAAGCGCAATACATCCAGAAAAACGATCCGGAAATCCGGAACTTCGTGATTCCCCTCGACTGGTCTCTGGATTTCCTGTACATGAAAGGCACGCCCTCCATGGCAGATCTTTCCGAGCCGAAACCCGGCATGGACCAGAAAATGCCGCCATTTCTTGCCAGGATGAAGGAAGCGATGTCCGAGCCCAGGATCAAAAATCTTTCCGCAGTGCTGATCAGCATCCTGAAATCGCATCACAAATGGGATGCCGCGAAAGGGATCTTCCTGGATGATTCCGGAAGAGATTACCGCTGCGCGGACGGAGAGATCGCAAGGGATTACGACACCATGAACCGCGGAACCTGCACCGGATTCCGCTACGATGGCAGCGCCACTTTCGGCAACCTCGAGCGGGTGAAGCAGGGCGAGCATGCAGCCATGGTGCTCGAAGCGACCATTCCCAGCTCGAAATACAGCAAAGCCCTGATGGATTCCAAAGGGGAAATCAATCCCGAGATCCTGAAAGGACTTTCCGGAATCGTTGCCAATGCGAAAGGAAAGGTCATCCTCTTCATGCCGCCGCTGCTTCCGGGAATGGAAAAAAAGTTCATGATGATGCATCCCTATGCAGAATATCTGGCACACACCAAGAAGGAACTCGATTCCTGGGCGAAGCACGAAAACGTCACGATCGTGGATGCAGGAGAATCGGAGAAATACGGATGCACCACCGACGAATTCGTCGACCAGCATCATGCCGTGTCCTCCTGTTACCAGAAAATTTTCGAACAATATTTCCGACAAGCGCCGGACAGAAAGGGAATTTATGCTCCGAACTGACTTTCCGCAAAGAAGGACGCTGCTGCTGCTTTGCGCATTCGCAGCAATCGGCTTTCTGCCTGCGGTCTTCTTTTACTACGTCGGGGAAGAAGCGATTTTCCCGATCTCCTCGCTCGAAATGTGGCGAAAGGGAATCTGGCTGAAACAGATCATGTACGGTGCCAACATCCAGCACAACACGCTGTTCAACTGGGTGGTCATGGTGACATCCGCGGCATTCGGCTGGCATCATGTGCTCGAAGTCACCCGGATTCTCGCCATCTTCTTCACGCTGGCAAGCGCATGGGCGCTTTACCGCCTGGCGAAAGCCCTCTACGGAGAAGGAAACTTTCCGGTCTTCGCAGCGCTTTCCTATCTCAGTCTTTTTGACATCTCCCTCTACCACGGCTGGCTCGCCTATGTCGATCCGTTCTATTCCTTCCTGGTATTTTCGGCGATGGCACTGCTATGGCTCGCGGCGAAAAAGGAATCACTTCCACTGCTCGCCTCATCCCTGGTCGTCATCAGCGCATCCTTCCTCGCCAAGGCCTTCACCGCCTATGTATTTTATGCGGGAACGGTATTCGTTCTGCTTTTCGAAAAATCCTTCAGGAAGTTCCTTGTCTCCCCGAAATCGATTCTTGCGGCCGCGGTCGCAGCAGGATTCCCCCTCTTCTGGTTTTCCCTGATTCCCTCCGCAGGCCAGGGAGGAAGGATGTTCGCGGAAATCTTGCACAAACTGGAGCTGCCGGGATTTTTCGCCTATCTGAAGCAACTCACAGGCTTTCCCCTGGAAGTCTTGTTGAGAATGTCTCCGCTGGCAATCCTCGCAGTCTATTACCTGTTGCGAGGCAGGGTGGAAAAGACCGGGGACCGCACTTTCAGGTTCGCGCTTGCGATCGGACTGGTGAACCTGCTTCCCTACTGGCTCTCCCCGCAAAGCGGAATCCGCTACATCATGCCGCTCTATCCATTTTTCGCGCTCGCCCTTTCGAGGATGCTCTGGAATACCGACCGGATGCAGGTGGTGATACGATGGATGAGCGGATTTCTCGTGCTGAGATTCTTCTGCCTGCTGTTGCTGTTTCCCTGGTATCAGAGCCATTACCGGGGGGAAAACTATTACGTCACCGCACAGAAGATCATCCGCATCGCGAAGGATCAGCCTCTTTATATCACCGACGTGAGTGCCAGCGGCCTTTCCGTCACAGGATACATCGACGTGCAGAGATTGCCCGCAGATCCGATCACTTTCCCTCCCCAGCAATGGGACTCCGGGTATGTGATCGCCTACACTCAGGATCCTGCACTCGGCAGCCTCTTTGCGAAATTCAGGCTGGGCGGAGACGAAATGTACCTGCTCTGCAGGGGAAGCGCATGCGGGCAGAAGATTGGACAGTGAAATCATGGAAAAGCAAATGACCCCGATAGACTTCGAACATGGCAAGGTCTTCCGTTTCAGCAACCCGCCTGCAGTCGAGCAGGAACTGGTGCGGGAATTTTTCGGAAACAGGCGGGAGGGATATTACGTCGATGGCGGGGCGAACCATCCTTCCATCGATTCGCAAAGCCGGCATCTGGAAGACCTGGGATGGACGGGTCTCCTCATCGAACCCACCCCTTCCTATTGCGAGATGCTGCGAAAGGAAAGAAAGGGCCAGGTGGTGCAGCTTGCCTGCTCCAGCCCGGAAAACCACGAAAAAAGGCTTCGACTCATCGCGGCAGGCGTGCATTCCACCCTGAATGCGAATCCGATCGCATTGGACAACCACAGCAAGGAAACCATCGAAGTCACCTGCAGGACGCTCGATTCGATCCTGGAGGAATATGGCGTCAGACCAGGATTCGATTTCATTTCCATCGACATCGAAGGCCACGAGATGGAAATGTTCAAGGGGTTCACCCTGCCGAAATGGAAGCCCAAACTGGTGCTGCTGGAAGACCATGTGACGAGCCACGAAAAGCACATTCACATGATGAAAAACGGCTACAGGCTGATCCTGAGGACCGGCCTCAACAGCTGGTACGTGCCTCAGGAGATGCATTTCGATTTTTCTCCAGCCGCCCGCTTCGAGTTTTTTCGCAAATACTGGCTGGGCCTTCCTTCCAGGAAACTGCGTTACCGCCGCTAGGGCTTTTTGCAGCCGATGACGATGGTCCTGCCGAGCAGGACATCCCGGGAGTTCATCTGCATCACGAAGCGCTCGTTGTGTTCGTCGACGGTGTGAAACTGTTCCTTCTCCCTTTTCAGAGCCATCGCGGACGCGATCCGGATCGGCAAGCCGAGGAAAAAGTGCCAGAAACGCGAGGTTCCCTGTACCTTGTCGATGGCAAGATCGATCTCCACGAATCCCGCGTCGAGCAGGGAATGCGATAGGTAAAAGGAGGAAACCGGATTGATGTGTCCTCCGGACAAATGCAATTCGCTTTCCCGGACATGCAATGGACCGAAAAGATTGTAAAATCCGAAAAACAGGAAACGTATCCTCGATTTCAGGTTGAGGATGTTCGGGGTGCTGAGGACCAGCGTTCCGCCCGGTTTCAGAACGCGATGCATTTCCCGAAGCGTTTCCCGGTAATGCTCCAGATGCTCGACCACTTCGGTGCACGTCACGAGGTCGAAGGATTCGCTTGCAAAGGGTAGCCCTTCCCGGTTGAGATCCGCGACGCCAACCTTCACGTCTTCGAGTTCCATCAAAGTGTCCGTATAGTCGCAGGCGGAAGAATGCAGATCGAAGCGATTACGCAGCAAACCGATGAGATCGCCGTGCCCGGAACCGATGTCGAGGTGTTCGCAGGGAAATTGCAGATGTTTTCTGGCGACCATTTCCACTGCCGCATCCAGGATGGCTGAAGTGCTGAGGCTCATTTCTCGGGTATGGATGAACGATGACGGATTCTACCAAGCCCGGAAAACCCACGGGGATTTTTTTCGCCCATGTTGTGGCGCTTCACGGCCTATTCTGTAAAATAGCGTGATTGAACAGACGGAGTGGAATCATGTCCGAAACGCCTACGCTGAGGCTCATCAGCACCGGGAAAACCTTCAAGGGCAAACTCTGCGAAATGGTCGACAGCACCCAGATGTTCGGCTATTTCGACTGGCACCACATCGAGGATCTTTGCGATTATCTGGAGGCCTACGAAGCGGACGAAGGAGTCGTGCTGTTTCGCGAGGGCGAGCCCGGAAACTACATGTGCCTCATCATCGACGGCAGCGTGGACATCCTGAAGGAAGACAGTCAGGAAACCAACAAATCGGTTTCGATCGTGGGACGCGGCAAGACGCTGGGCGAGATGTCGATCATCGACGGTCAGCCGAGGTCGGCGACTGCGGTGGTCGCGGAACCCACCACGCTCGCCATTCTCACCAAGGCCAATTTCCAGCGCCTCATCCAGGAAAAACCCGCGCTCGCGGCGCAGATCATGCTGCGCATCGCGAGCCTGTTGAGCCAGCGGCTCAGGGTCACCAGCGGGGTGCTGGTCGATTATCTCGACAACTGATTCATTCCACCCGGTAACGCACGCCGAGAACATGGGTCTCGCCGGGCGCGAGGGTTCGCGTGTCTTCCGCAGCATTGGCGTTTTCCACGCAAAGCATCCTCTTCCAGCCGTCTTTCCCCAGGTCGCCCATTTTCTCGGCCTTCCCGCTCCAGGGATTCCAGACCACGGTGGAGGAACTGCCGGTCTTGGAAATGACGATTCTCCTTCCCAGCACCGGATCCTCGATCACCGCATCCGATTTCGTGCCCAGATAGACCCGGTCGACTTCGCCGGAAAAAGTCACGTCCCCTTCCTGAGTCTTTCTGGAAAAGCCGTCCACCTTGTCGAGATATTCGAATCCGTCGAGTCCTGATACGCGGGTGTTTTCGATGTCGCCCACCGCGAAATAGGTATGCAGCGCCTGGCTCACCGCGACCGGATTTTCTCCCTCGTTTTTGGTCAGGAGATCGACATCCAGCGTTTTCCCGACCAGGATGCGCATTTCGAGCGAAAGCGGCCATCCTTCGCGCGCCATTGCGAGACGCAGCACGAAGCTTGTCCTGCCGTCGCTTGCGATTGCAGCCGATACCGCCTCCCACGCTGCATTGCGGGCGAAACCGTGCGCGGGAAGGGATGGATCGGAATGCGCGCCGAACCAGGGCCAGCAGACCGGCGCGCCGCCTCTCAGGGATTTTCCCTTGAAAGGAAAGGCTTCTTCGGAGAGCCAGATCACCGGCTTTTCTCCATTCGGGGTCCAGTCGATGATCTGCGCCCCGAAAAGGGCGATTGTGGCCGATCCGGATTCGTTCTTCACTTCCGCG
The DNA here is from genome assembly GCA_013044025.1 of Burkholderiales bacterium. Lineage (GTDB taxonomy): Bacteria > Pseudomonadota > Gammaproteobacteria > Burkholderiales > JABEVD01 > JABEVD01. The sequence goes on along the minus strand of JABEVD010000056.1, from coordinate 7,145 downwards.
CAGACGACTCCTCCCGGCGCTTCGGCGAAATGGACCAGGTTTCCGAAACGGGTATTCAATTCTTCCAGCATGACCACTCCATGGATTGTCGATCGACGGATTATGCACCAATTTCCGGGCCGCCGCGCGCCCTTCTCCTGCGGCGCGCCTCGGGTTCTTCCTGCCCTCCCCGCAAAATGCGGATCAGGGAGAGGACGGGAAGGACCACCGGTTCGAGCTTGCTGGCAAGCAGGGTGCCGCTCGCTGTGGTCCTGGAGAGAATGGGGCGGGCAGTATGCGAATCGATCGCGGAGAGGGCGAACATCGCCTCGACTTCTGGACGAAGTTCGGAGATGGCATGCACCACTTCGTTTTCCGAAGATTTTTCCTTCGCCCAGCGGAGCGCCTCTTCTGCAGAATCGAATGAATCGGATTCGAGAATCGAGAAATAGCGTGCAAGCGCGTCGAGCGAAGCCGAGGCCACTTCCTTTTCCAGAGGATTGCGCAGGATTGCGCCGGCCGCTTTCAGAAATGCCTGACCGCTTCCCGAAAACAGTCTTCCCAGCAATTTCGCTGCGCGATGGTCCCGCAGCGCGTGCAGTTGCGCAAAAAACTCCTCCCGAACCGGAAGATCCGGTTCCGGAATTCGATCCGGGAGTTTTTCCAGGAATCCGACATGACAGGCGCGATCCTGCTTTCCCTTCTGCCACAGCCTCAACTTCGCCTCTTCGTCCAGCAATCCAGGTTCGAGCAACAATCTCACCGTTTCCATGAGGACCACCGGGCTCGATTCGAAAGGCAGGTGTTCCAGCAGATGGGTTGCGAGCAATTTTCCCATATTTCCTGCGACGATCGCCTGCCTTGCGAGCATGCGCCTGGCGTTTTCGGAATCCGGCATCGCCCACCAGGCGCGCCTGGCGAGTTCGTCGGTGAGGGAAGCCGAGCAGGCGACGGAAATCACCGCCTCGGGTTCGCCGAAGAGCAGCAAGCGATCGAGCCCGCCGTGCGCCTGTCCCATCCTGGTCCAGCGCTGCAGGTATACGGGATAGCCGCCCGGGGATCCGGAAGCGTGCCCGGCGAAAAGCTCGCGCACCATCCTCAGATAGGAATCGATGCGTCCTGTCGGATGCAGTCTGACGACGACCTCCCCTTGCGGCGTGAGGGCGCGAACCATCCGCGAGGCTTCCTCGATGCGCACGGCCTGGAGTTCTCCGGCAAGCAACACATGGAGCCGCAATGCATCTTCCGGTGCGAGTTCGATCATTTCAGTTGAGCTGGATTCGCTCCCCCCAGGGTATGGATGCAGGTCCCTTCACCAGCCACAAGACGGGCAATCCAGCATCGTATTCCGGGAATTGGCCCTGCGCGTCGGTGAAATAGACGAACAGATCCGGTGCGGGATACAGTTTCGCGGCCCATTCGAAAGCGGGCCTGAAATCGGTTCCGCCCCCGCCTTGCAGCTTTTCCGGCAGGCGGATCGCCTCCCACGATTCGTAAATCCATGGGCCGCAAGGATCGAGCCCGCAATCCGCGGCATGCAGCAGGATTCTCGCGCCGACCTGGCCCTTCAATGCGTCGAGTTCGGAAACGAAATCCTTCATTTCTTCAGCGCCGATCGAGCCGCTGGTGTCGATCACGACGGCGATCTCGGCGGAGCGGCTCCTCAAGGTCGGCAGGATCATTTCTCCTTCCCGCCTGGAAGGCCGCTGGTAGCTGAAATCCTCCCGCGCAATGCGGTTGAGATGACGCGCGAGCAGGGAACGCCAGGGCAGTTTCGGTTCGAGATGGGCTTCCACCAGACGCGAGACAAGTTCGGAGAGCTTTCCCGCCTGCTTCGCCTGCTGGGCGGCCGAAGCCATTCTCTGCTTCCATTTTTCTGACAGGGATTCCATTTCCGTCGAGGCCGTATCTCCGTAGAGATGCTCGTCTAGGGTCGATTGTTCGCTGTCTTCGGGAATTTCCGGATAGATTTCCTCTGCGGTCATTCCCTCGTAAAGCGGCAGGATCATCACCCCTGGCGGCGGGGGGAGCCCTTCGGCAGCCAGGATCGGGTTGATCGCGAGGTCGCAGGCGACATCCCAGCGCGACCTCACCCGGTGCTGTCTTCTGGAAAAATGCGAGAGCGCGCAATGCAGCGCCTCGTGGGCGAGCACGAACTGGATCTGGTCGATGCTCAGCGCATCGATATAGGACGGATTGAAATGGAAGTGCTTCGAATCGACCGCCACGGTCCTGCACCAGGATGCCGGGCGCATTTCGAGTCTGAGCACCAGCGAACCGAGAAAAGGCCTGTCCAGGATCAGGCGGGTTCGCGCTGCGGAAAGCTTCGCTTCAGTTTCCATCCAGCATCAAATCGGTGACCGCGCTCGCCCATTTCGAAAACTGGGGCACGGCGAAAAGCGCGCTGCCCACCGCGCGATGCAGGTCGGAGACCAGCATCACGCCCATTTCCCGCAAGGGAAAGCGCAGCGCGTAATCGAGGATCCTGCCCAGAACCTCGGGCTGATTTTTCGCCCGGATCGCGCGCCCGACGAGGGCAGATGCGGTCGCGTACTGGATGTCGATTTCCTCCGGGACCGCCACCTTCTCGCCTTTCAGGATGGCGTCCAGATCCGGCATCTTCTCCAGATTCATGACGAAAGCATGCATTTCCAGCCCTGCGGCGGGCCCCACGCAGGATTGCAGCGCGGACAGGAGCAGATTCGTCCTGTCGAATTTCGCAAGCGCCCGATTGGCGAATTCCCAGGATCTCGGGGTGGGAAAGGCGACCGGATTACGCGCCGGATCGTATTCGAAGAGAAGTTCGGGCCTGAATCTCAGAAATCCCACCAGGCGCTCGTCGATGCCGCTGCGGTATGCCCAGGAAACCCAGTCTTCCAGATTGGCTTCGAGTTCGAAATGCGAGAAGCGGTTCGCAAGTGGAGAAGGCATCAGATAGGTCACGCCCCGGTCTCCCATCCTGTTCCCGGCGGCGAAAATCGCCCACCCCTCGGGAAGGAAATATTCACCAAGCCTTCTGTCCAGGATCAACTGGTAGGCGGCTGCGGAAACCGCAGGCGGCGCGGAAGTGATCTCGTCGAGGAAAAGGATGCCGGATTTTCCGTGGCGCGCCTCGTCAGGCAGCATGGCAGGAACCGCCCATTCGACCCGGTTTCCGTCCCGGTAAGGAATTCCCCTGAGGTCCGACGGTTCCATCTGCGACAGGCGGATGTCGATCATGGGGGCGCCATGCTTTTTCGCCACCTGGGCGACGATCTGCGACTTGCCGACGCCGGGCGGCCCCCAGAGCATGACCGGGGTATGGCTGCCCTCTTGCGCGCCGAGGAATTCCCTGTCCAGGATGATGGATAGTTGCGCCGGCCGCACTTCTCCTCCGTGGTCGATGAGTGAATCAGAGTATTCTGATTATACAGAATTCTTCCGCCATGCAAAGCGCCCGCCGATCGATGCGGGATGACATTCTTCGTTCTCTGTGTCCTGGCAATGGGGAATACTTCACGTCAGTTCGGGAAATCGGCTTCATGTGCTGGATAATTTGAAGGAAATGCAGCCATCCACAATTCCTGTGGATAACCTTGTTGAAAAGGTATGGATGGAAGCCGGAATACGGCTTAAATCAAGGACCGCCCCGCCCCTGCCCGTTTTTTGTGCTGAATTTTTTGTTCAAATAAACAACAAGATATGATATGGGAAAGACGGGGTTTTGCCGGGTTGACATTTTCTTTCGCGCATGAAAGCACGGTGGACAGAATGCAGGCAAGCGCGATGCATCCGGCTAGTCCGCGGAAAAGGCGAAGGATTTTTCCCTGAAAAGCCGGATGCAGGTGTCGACCGCAACAGGATCGAACCAGACTCCCTTCCCGCGTTCGATTTCGCCAAGCGCTTCGTCGATGCTCAAGGCGGAACGGTAGGGGCGATGCGAGGACATGGCTTCGATCACGTCCGCCACTGCGAGTATCTTCGCCTCCAGCAGGATCCGGTCTCCCTTCAATCCTTCCGGATAGCCCGAACCGTCCAGCCTTTCGTGGTGCTGGTAGATGATCTGCGCGATGGGCCAGGGAAAATCGATTTCCTTCAGGATGTCGTAACCGGCCCTGGAATGCTGCTGGACCATCTTGTATTCGGTGGGTTTCAGCCTGCCCGGTTTGACGAGGATCTCCGAAGGAATCTGCATCTCGCCAAGATCATGGATGGATGCCGCGAGAAAGCAGCCGCGCACTTCGCCTTCGGAAAGCCCCATGTCCCGGGCGATGGCCTGCGCCAGTTGCGCCACCCTCCTGTGATGGCCAGCCGTGAACGGGGAGCGCACCTCGATGGTCGCCGCCATGGCCTCGATGGTGCTTTCCATGCTTTGCAGCAGCTTGCGCAACCCCTTCGTTTCCAGTTCCCTGGTGAGCAACGCCTCCTGCGCGCGTATCCTTTCATTCGTCGCCTTGATCAGCTCGATGCTCCTGGAAGTCAGGGTCTGGTACATGAACAGGATGGTCGAGACGAACGTGTTCATCAGACCGCTCATTTCCTGGTTGGCGCGCGCCTTTGCCGCTTCCAGGGAAAGTCCTTCCCCGAGCGCCCGGATCACCTTCGCCATGCGCCTGTCGCTGTCCAGAATGTGATGCACCAGCCAGCCGACCAGAAACTTGAGGATTTCCTCGACGGCTTTTTCGTATTCCCGCCCCGTCCTTTCCGACTTCAGCTCGAGCACCTTCGGCATGAAGGAATCGTGGAATCGCCGATGCTCATCGAGCCATGCATCCTGCCTGAAACCTGGCTCCCAGATGCGCTCTTCGGCCCTGAAATGGTAATCCGCATAGGCGGCGAGTTCCCCGAAAACCCGCTCCAGGCTCACTTCATCCGCCCCCTGGGAGAGATGGGAGGCGAGTTCGTTCACGAGATGCACGAGTTGCCTGTGCTGATCGTCGATTTCCGCAATGCCGGTTTCGAAATTCTCGTTCCACGGAAAAACCTCGAAATTCGCGGTCACGATCCGGATCCTCCAGAAACATTTTCGCTTCGCCTCATGACGGAATCACATATCCTTTCTCCCGGAACAGATGCAGGCAGGCATGTACCACTTGCGCATCGTAATATCTTCCGGTATTCATTTCGAGCTCGGCCAGCGCCTTTTCGATTCCAAGGCCCGCACGGTATGGGCGGCTTGAAGTCATGGATTCCACCACATCCGCGACGGCGATGATTCTCGCCTCGAGCAGGATCTCCCCTCCCGCGAGGCCCCGCGGATATCCGCTGCCATCCATCCTTTCATGATGCTGTCGCGCCACTTCGGCAATCGGCCACGGGGAATCGATCCTGCTCAGGATCTCGAAACCCTGTTCGGCATGGTCCTTGACCAGTTCGAATTCGAGCGCGGTCAGCCGCCTCGGCATGGTCAGAATCTCGGTGGGGATGGCGATCTTGCCCACATCGTGGACCGCTCCTGCAACCTGCAATCCCATCCGGAATTTCTCGTCGAAACCCATCTCCGCAGCTATCGCCGCAGCGACATGGCCGACCCGATGCTCGTGGCCCGCAGTATAGGGATCGCGCAGCTCGACGAGGCCGGAGATCGCATCCACGGTGCCGAGTATGGTGCGCTCGATGCGCGCGACATACTCCCGGATGACCTCTTCCGAATGCAGACGTTCCGTGACGTCCTGGATCACCCCGGTGGGAATGAGACGGCCCTGGATCTCGACCAGATTCGTATGAGCGCTCACGACATTCGTGGATCCATCCTTTCTTCTTCCCCTGAATTCGTAGCGGATCATTCTTTCCCGTCCGGACTGGCGCAGCAGGATGTTGTTCCGCACCATTTCCCTGTCTTCTTCCGCAACCACCACTTCAGGAGACCTGCCGAGCAGCTCTTCGGGCTTGTAGCCGAACATCTCGGCGGCATGGGCATTGAGATAGGAAATCGTACCTGCTTCGAGGGTGTAAATCCCAACCAGGGACTGGTCGGCGAGGATCCTGAATCTTTCCTCGCTCTCGCGCAGCGCCTCCGCAGCCCGATCGTGCGCCGCCTTGCGGGCGAAATTGTCCAGGGCGAAATTGACGACTTCCGCGATCCTCTCGAAAAGATCCTGCACTTCTTCGTCGAATGCGCCTGCCATACAGAAAGTGAGGGAGCCGACGGGATGGCCGTTTCTGCGGATCGGCAGCGCAAGCGCTTCCAGGTTTTCTTCTTCCGATCCGGCCCGAGCCACCTGCCTGATTTCGCCTTCCCTTTCGAGAAGATCGACCCGGACGAACCTGACTTCGCCCTGCGCCACGATGGCGCTGCACACCGCATCGAACAGCTCAGCTTCGTCGGCACAGCGCATGACCGCATCGTGGCAGCGACTCAAAGCAGCATAGAGCTGATCGAGCTTGCGGATCCTGGATTTGGCGAATCTGGATTCGGTGATGTCGCGAAGCATCCTCGAAAAACCTTCGACCCGGCCCTGTTCGCCCAGAATCGGCGAGACGACGCACTGGATGTCCATCCTGCCGCCGTCCTGCCCGAGACAGCAGGTTTCGTAACGGTCCACGCCATGCCTTGCGCGTTCCCGGCTCAGCCAGGCCTCTTCCCTGCATTCCAGGGGAAAGAGCATGTCTATCGAGCGCCCGATCATGTCCGCTGCTGGATAACCGAACATCCTTTCCGCCCCCGCGTTCCAGCAGGTCACCAGTCCGTCCGGCGATTCTGCGAGCATGGCGTCCCCGCCGGATTCGATCAGGGCGCGAAAATGGCATGCGCAAGCTTCCTTGTCTTCCATCGGAGTGGACACGATCGGCAGCATGAATGTATCGGGAGAAATAATCCTAACAGGAAACGACGATACCCCAATACGATCCCGATGGCAATTCCAGACCGAAAAAGCTTCGATCTCCGGAACAACTTCCGCCAGACCTACCAGCTTCTTGCGAAATCGTGCCTGACTGCATCGGCTATGTAGGAATGCAGGCCGTATCCCTGTCGGGCCAGCGCCTTCATCTTTTCGACCTTCGCCTTTCCTGGCCGGAAATCATCATAGAGCACATTGCGATGCTTTCCCGACCTGAAGACGAGGTGGATGGAATTTTCTGCGATCTCGTAGGAAACGATATCGGAATTGACGTTGAGATTGCGGTAAGGCGTCATTTCGACCTCCGGATCATGGAATCATACTCCGGAAAATTGTAAGCCAGAT
>JABEVD010000234.1 GCA_013044025.1 Burkholderiales bacterium | reverse complement strand
TCACCGTTTCCACTGTCGGATACGGTGAAGTTCATCCCCTCGATCAGCAGGGCAGGGTGTTCACCATGATCCTGATCCTGTTCGGTTCGGGTATCCTGCTCTACAGCATTTCCATGCTCACCGCCTTCATCGTCGAAGGCGAACTGACCGACATTTTGAAGAGAATGAAGATGAAGAAGACCATCGACTCCCTGCGCGGACATTACATCATCTGCGGACACAGCCAGACCGGGCATTACGTCATCGAGGAACTGCACAAATCCCGCAAGCCTTTCGTCGTGATCGAAACGGACAGGAACAAGATCGACGCGCTTCTCGAACGCAACATCCTCAACATCGAGGGGGATGCGAGTTCAGAGGCTGCGCTCCTGGAAGCAGGAATTGCCAGGGCCGCCGGGCTCATCACCACCTTGCATACCGATGCGGAAAACCTGTTCGTGGTGCTGACCGCGAAGGGATTGAATCCGGATCTTCGGGTCATCGCAAAGGCGGTCGAGGAGGAATCGAGGCAGAAGCTCGTCAAGGTCGGCGCGGACGGCGTGGTCATGCCCAACGCGATCGGCGGACTGAGGATGGTTTCCGAGCTGACCCATCCCAACGTGGTCAATTTTCTCGACCATATCCTGAGCAATCGCGAGCAGACCATCCGGGTGGAGGAAATCCGCATCAGAGAGGGCTCCTCCCTGCTCGGCAAGACGCTCACCGAATCCGGCATCGTTTTTCAGCCGGACGTCGCGATCATCGCCATTTCTCACCATTCCAACTACACCATCAACCCTGCCAGGGACACGGTGATCGAAACCGGCATGATCATCGTACTGATGGGCACGCTGGAAGCCATCGGCGCCATCCGGATTCTGGAATCGGGCCGCGCATGAAAATTTCGCGTTGATATGCCAGGCAGGATCGGATATCCTTGCGCAGCCTCTCTGAAAGGGAAAAAATGGAAAGCAGATCCAGCCTGGCAAGCCTGTCCCTGGCCGCTCTCGGCATCGTCTATGGCGATATCGGAACCAGCCCGCTCTATACGCTCAACACCATCTTCACCGCAGGGCTGCATCCAGTTCCGCTCAATCCGGAAAACATCCTCGGCATCCTGTCCCTGATCTTCTGGTCGCTGATGGTGGTCGTCTCCTTCAAGTACGTGATGTTCATCATGCAGGCGGACAATCGCGGTGAAGGCGGAATCATGGCGCTGCTCGCGCTGGTGCTCGGCAAGCTCGGAGCGCAGGAAAAAAGACGCATCCTGCTGCTGATGCTGGGCCTATTCGGCACAGCGCTTTTCTATGGAGACGGGGTGATCACGCCCGCGATCTCGGTGCTCTCCGCAGTCGAGGGGCTGCAGGTGGCGAGCCCCGTGTTCAAGAGCTATGTGATCCCGCTCACGCTCTTCATCCTGCTCGCCCTGTTTTTCTTCCAGCGCAAGGGAACGGCGAGCGTCGGCGCATTTTTCGGTCCGATCATGTGCATCTGGTTTTTCACCCTGGCGTTACTGGGGGCGCTGGCCATTTATTCCGAGCCCCATGTTCTGGGCGCGCTCAATCCGCGACACGGCATCCATTTCCTTCTCGGCAATCCATGGCTCGGCTTCCTTTCGCTGGGCGGCGTGGTGCTCGCCCTCACCGGAGCCGAAGCGCTTTATGCGGACATGGGGCATTTCGGCAGGAAGCCGGTGCAGCTCGCCTGGTTCCTGTTCGTGCTGCCCGCGCTGATCCTGAATTATTTCGGCCAGGGCGCGCTGCTCATCCACGATCCGAAAGCGATCGAAAACCCGTTCTACCTGCTCGCACCGCACTGGGCGCTCTATCCGATGGTGGCGCTCTCGACGATTGCAACCGTGATTGCCTCCCAGGCGGTCATCTCCGGCGCTTTCTCGATGACCAACCAGGCGATCCGCCTCGGATATGCGCCGCGCATGGAAACCCAGCACACTTCCGAGGAAGAGATCGGGCAGATCTATGTGCCGGGAATCAACTGGACGCTGCTGCTTGCGGTATGCGCGCTGGTGCTGGGCTTCCGCTCTTCGGCGAGTCTTGCCTCCGCATATGGAATCGCGGTGACCGGAACCATGGCGGTCACCACCATCCTCGCCTTCATCGTGGTCAGAAGGCTCTGGGGATGGGGAAGGGTGAGGGGGGGGCTGCTGATCGCTTTTCTGCTCGCCATCGATCTTTCCTTCTTCAGCGCGAACCTGATCAAGATCGAGGAGGGGGGGTGGTTCCCGCTCGTCCTGGCTTCGGTCATTTTCACCCTGATGACCACCTGGAAACGGGGAAGGGTGTTGCTCGCGGAAAGATTGAAGCGGGATTCGATCGATCTGTTGCCTTTCGTCGAATCCCTTTCCCCGAATTCCGTGACCCAGGTTCCCGGCACAGCGATTTTCCTCACGGCGAACCCGGAAGGGGTTCCCCATGCGCTCCTGCACAACCTCAAGCACAACAAGGTGCTGCACGAGCGGGTGCTGATCCTCAACGTGAAGGTGCAGGAAATTCCCCATGTTCCCGCAGCGGACCGCATCGAATATGACGCGCTGGAGAACAATTTCCACCGCATGATCCTCAATTTCGGATTCAAGGACGAACCCAACCTGCCGAAGATCCTTTTTTCCCAGAAGATCCTCGAACTCGATTCGATGGACACCTCCTTCTTCCTTTCCCGGGAAATGCTGATTCCGAAGCCGAGCAACCGGATGGCGCTGTGGCGGGAGAAATTGTTCGTCGCGATGTTCAGGAATTCGGGGAGCGCGGTTCCTTTCTTCAGGATTCCGCCCAACCGGGTGGTCGAGATCGGCGCTCAGATCGTGCTTTGAAGGTGAATTATTTGTCCCGGGTTCCCATATGGCTATACTGTAGCGTTTTCAAATTATCGGAGCCTGCGTGAAGGGCATACTCAGGATCGCATTCAGGCTCCTCGTCAACGACCGCGGCAAATTCGCCGCCCTGCTGGTCGGAATCACCTTTGCCGTTTTCCTCATCATCATGATGACCTCGATGTTCTCGGGCATCCTGAAGCGATCCTCCTCCACCGTGATCAATATCGGCGCGAAGATGTGGGTGATCGATCCCGCGGTCAACAACATCGTGAGCAGCATTCCCCTTCCCGACTATGTGCTGGATGCGGTCAGAAGCATCGAAGGGGTGAAATATGCCGTGCCCCTGTATTCCGGAAGCGCGCAGGTGAAGCTCTCCAGCGGCACTTATCAGGCGGTGACCATCATCGGCCTGGACGACTCCACCCTGTTCGGCAGACCCGCCCTGCTCGCCGGGAACATCCAGGACATCTATGCGGAGAACGCCTTCATCGCCGTGCAGGATTCGGAGCTCAGGAAGCTCGATTTTCCGAAAATCGGCAGCGAATTCGAAATCAACGACCACAAGGCGGAAGTGGTCGGCATCGCTAGAGTCACCACATCCGGGCTGTTCGGCGTCCCCACCCTGTACACCACCTACAGCCGGGCCATCACCTACATTCCTTCCACCCGCTTCACCACTTCCTACATCCTGGTCGAACCCAAATCCGATGCGGACATTCCGCGCATCCGCAGTCAAGTGAAAAAACTGGGTTACCAGGCGCTCACCCGGGAGGAATTCATCACCAAGATTTCCGATTTCTACAAGTACCAGACCGGGCTCGGCACCAATGTGCTGCTGATGACCGTGATCAGCTTCATCGTCGGACTTTCGATCTCGGGGCAGACCTTCTACACCTTCATTCTGGAAAACCTGGAAAGGTTCGGCGCGCTGAAAGCGATCGGAGCAAAAGGAAGGGAGCTCGTCTACATGATCCTGTTCCAGTCCGCCTTCACCGCGCTCACCGGGTACGGGCTGGGGGTCGGATTCGCCACCCTGGTCATCACCACGGCAAAACTCAGGCTTGCGAACTATGCTGCGGAGATCACCTTTCTCAATCTCGGTTTCGCCTTCGTCATGGTGCTCGTGATCGCGGCGATCTCGAGCTATATCGGCGTGCGCAAGGTGCTGAAGATCGAACCTTTCGACATTTTCAGGGGTTAAGATGGGCGCGGTCGCCGTGAGGGCGGAGGGGCTTGGAAAATGGTTCGGGTCGGGTGAGGCCAGAACCGTTGCGGTCAGGGAGGTCAGCTTCGAAGCCTTCTTCGGCGAAATTCTCTATATCGTCGGACCTTCCGGAAGCGGCAAGACGACCTTGCTCAGCATGATTTCCGGGGTGCTGAGGCCGGATCAGGGCAAGGTGCTGGTGGAAGAGAGCGATATCTGGAGTCTCTCCAACGACGAAATCGCCGAATTCAGATTGAACAAGGTGGGGTTCGTGTTCCAGGATTATCATCTCGTTCCCAGGCTCACTTCTGCGGAGAATGTGGCGATTCCCCTCATCCTGAAGAAAATGGACTGGGGAAAATCCATCGATGTCGCGAGGGGTTATCTGCAAGTCGTGGGACTTGCCGACCGCGCGGAACTTCCCCCGGTCAAGTTGAGCGGCGGGGAGCAGCAGCGGGTGGCGATCGCCAGGGCGATCGCGAGCCGCCCGGACCTGCTCATCTTTGACGAGCCGACCGCATCGCTCGACGGAGACACCGGCAGGAAAATCCTCTCTTTCGTGAAGGAGGAGATCCTCAACGAGAATCGCTGCATCATCATCGTCACCCACGACAACCGGATTTACGAATATGCGGACAGGATCATGAAGATGGAGGACGGCACCCTCCAGGCCATCGTGAATGGAGGACTGGATGAGAAATAGGATATTGTTTGCGCTCGCGATCATCGGTTTCCTGGGCGGAATCGCAAGCGCATGGTTCTCCGGGGTGGAGCACAGGCCGAAACCGCCGGAATTCAAGCCTGCATCGAATCCCTATGCGAAGGGGATCTATGCCAACGGAATCATCGAGAGCGATCAGGAGAACGGGGAGAACGTCAATCTCTATCCGGAAGTATCCGGTTCGGTGAGCAGGATTCTGGTTTCGGAAGGGCAGTCGGTGAAGGAGGGGGATCCGCTCCTGGAAGTCGACGAATCGGGGGAAAAAGCCACGGTGGAGCAGCAGAAGGCGCAGGCCGATGCTGCAAAGGCGCAGATCGGGCTTGCAAGGGCGAATCTGCAGACCCTCAGTCAGCAGTATGCGAAGCTGAAAAAATCCCGCGATCTCGATCCGAGATCGGTGAGCCTGGATGCGCTCGACAATGCGAAAAATGCGTTCGATGCCGGCAAGGCGAATCTGGAGGTATCCGAAAAACAGTACCTGGCCGCGGTCAAAACCTATCAGGCTTCCAGCGTGCTGCTTTCCCGCTTCGTGCTGCGCGCTCCTTCATCCGGGCGCATTTTCTCCGTCAACACCGCAGTCGGAAGCTATGTTTCTCCACAGGGATCTTATGAAACCTATTCCGGGGGATACGAACCCGTGCTGGTGATGGGAAACGCAGGGAAAACCGCAGCGGTGCGCTGCTATGTGGACGAGATCCTGATCCAGCGCCTGCCTTCGCCTGAAAGAATGAGCGCGAAAATGTATGTCCGCGGAACCGAGATCACCCTGCCGCTCCATTATGTGCGCGCCCAGCCTTATGTGACGCCGAAGATCGAGCTTTCCAACCAGCGCACGGAAAGGGTGGATGTGCGGGTGTTGCCTTTGCTGTTCCGCTTCGATCTCCCCAAGGGAATCCGTCTTTACCCCGGGCAGCTCGTCGACGTCTACATCGGGGAAAAAGAGTGAGAATTTTCTGGCCGGTGTTTTTCCTGTTGCTTGCCGGTTGCACCGTGGGACCGGATTTTGAGCGCCCGGATGCACCCCGCAAGAATCAATATGAAGCGGGCGGGGATCCTGACCGGATCGGCGGGATGAGATTCGGCAAGGGAAAGGTACCCGCGGAAAACTGGTGGAAGGTTTTCGGCTCCGCAGAACTCGACCGTGCCGTCGAGGAGGGAATGGCCAGAAACCCCACCGTCCAGGCCGCGCAGGAGAGCCTCAAGGCGAGCGAGGAGAACCTTCGCGCAGGATACGGGATTTTCTATCCCCAGGTGGGAATCGCTGCAAACCCCGCCAGGCAGAAGTTTTCGCCTGCAAGATTCGGCAGCAACGCGCCCGCCAGCCTGTTCAACCTGATCACCCTCTCCGCTTCGGTGAGCTATGCCCTGGACCTGTTCGGCGGAGAGAAGAGATCGATCGAAAACCTGGAATCGAGGACCGAGTCCGCGAGGCAGATCCTGTCCGGAACCTATCTTTCCCTCACCGGAAACATCGTCAATACCGTCATCGCAGTCGCCGCCTATCGCAGTGAAATCGCCATCGGCGAAAGCCTCGTTTCCCTGCAGAAGGAAGAGATCGCCATCGCGGAGAAGCAGGTGGAAGCGGGCGTTGCATCCGGGCAGAGTCTGCTTCCCCTGAAGAGCCAGCTCGACGACTTCGAGGCTTCCCTTCCCCCCTTGCGGCAAAAGCGCTCTGCGGCCGAACATCTGCTTGCGACGCTGGAGGGCAGGGAGCCGGCGGAGGGGGAGCCTTCCGGAATATCCTTCGACGCTCTCGCTGAGCCCTCCGATCTGCCGCTCTCCCTTCCTTCCGAAGTGGTGAAAAGGCGACCGGACATTCTCGCAGCGGAAGCGGAGCTGCATGCGGCGAGCGCCAATATCGGCGTCGCCACCGCCGCTCTTTTTCCGAGCTTCGCGCTCAACGCCAATTATGGCCAGAATGCGGGATCCATGAACGGGCTTTTCGGCAATCAGGCCAATTTCTGGTCGCTTGGCGCCAATGTCGCCGCCCCGGTATTCAACGGGGGAACGCTGGTTGCGCAAAAGAGGGAAGCTGTCGCCGCCTACCGGCAAAGCCTTGCTCAATACCGTCAGACGGTCCTGTCCGCGCTTGCCCAGGTGGCAGATTCGATCCGGGCGCTGCAGCATGATGAAGAACTGGTGAAAGCGGAATCCAGATCCGTGGGGGATGCCAAGGATGCGCTGCATCTTGCGCAAGTGGGGTACCGTGCGGGAACTTCGGATTATCTTCAGGCGATTTCCGCCAGGATCCGCTACCAGCAGGCGCGTAGCGTCCATCTTCAGGCGCTTGCGCAAAGATTCCAGGACATCACCGCCTATTTCGTTTCGCTGGGCGGTTCGGGCGCTGCAATCAAACCCAGGGCTCGGACCCCTTCTGGTAGTACTCGTTGATCGCCCATTCGATGTCGTCCTTCGGCGCCATGACCGCCAGAATATGTCTTTCGCAGGCGAACCTCAGCGCCTTGAGCGCATTCTGGTCCATCGGATCCTGCATCGCGACGACGATCTGGTTGCGGTGGATGAGGCAGGGCATCAGCGTGAAGCGCTGGCAAAGTTCCATGGGAACCAGACCGACCACGGATTGAGGGATCCTGAGGTTGCGCAGGTCCACCGCAGGCACGCCGAGGCGTTTGGCCAGGATGAAGTTGAGATCCTTCTGGTCGACGAGTCCGGTCGAGACGAGGATCTCCCCGATTCTCGGCTTGATGGCGCCGTACCGCTTCTGGATCTGGAGCGCTTTCTGGAGATGTTCCTCCTTCACCAGTCCATGCGCGATCAGGTCCTCGCCGATCTGCGAAATCGGGCTTGGAGACTGGTGGTCGAGCATCTGCTTCAGCAGGTCCGGGTCGTGGATTCCTCCCGGAGCCTGGGGAGGTGCTTCGGGTTCGGGAGGATGCGCCGGGGTTTCTTCCGGCGGGACGATTCCAGGCTGCGGCATTCCGGGGAAATCCAGCAGATCCTCAGGGGATGCGGCGAGGATCGGAATTTCCTGCTCTTGGTTCGAACCGGGCGCCTCGGCGGACATGTCTTCCCCGGTCATCGGGGGCGCGTGGATTTCTTCCGCTTCGTTCGGAAATTCGATTCCTTCGTCCAGGATCGGCGTTCTTCCCGCATGGACCATTCTGGTCAGCAGAAGATTGTAATTTTCCCGCTGACCCATCCGCAAATAAATCTGCAACAGCTTCGACTGCGCCCGGACGTCGTCCTTGCCGAGATTGTCGACATACCAGCGCAGGATGTCGGCAGCCCGGTCGAGATGACCGTAGCGGATATAGATGTCGACCCCTTCGAGCGGATTGACTTCGCTCACTTCCATGCTCTCGCCTGCGCGAACGGCAGTGTGATGGACCGGCGCTTCGGCCTCCTCTTCGACTTCGAGCGCAAGCGGGGTTTTGTCGGCCTGACGGGGAGGCTTTTCCTGGGATTTTTTCCTGCTCCAGTTGCTCCGGGTGAGCTTTTCGGCAGCCTTGCGCACCCGTCCGACGGCAAGCAGAAGCGCCAGCAGTACACCGATGGACAGGCCGACCAGCAGCGAGTTTATGTCCATCGAGCGTCGCCCTCATGATGACAGCATGCATCCTTGCGCAATTTTCCCCTCTTGATGATGTTTCCCCAAGACGCTTTCGGAAACAGGTCGCAACCTGCCTTTGCCTTCCTCGAAGATTTCCCCGGGGGCAATTATGTATTTCGATGGCTTCGGGTCCCAGAATTCCCAGCCTGACATAATGGTAACATGCGGATGCAGAACGAGCCCAAGGCGCAGGGGCGTTATTTGCCACCCGGTATCATTTCCAGTAGAAAACTTCACTCGCCCGTCCGAGCGTCACTGTCCTCGACTGGCTGCTGCCATTCGATTCCGCCCTGATTTTGTATTTTCCGGCCGGAAGCGATGCGTAGAGGAAAGGCCCTTCGGTCACGGTCTCGAGTTTTCCGCCTTCACCCCGGACCGATACCTTCACATCGGAAAGATAGGCGCCTGATTTCCT
>JABEVD010000055.1 GCA_013044025.1 Burkholderiales bacterium | reverse complement strand
TCCGCCTTGTAGATGGTCGAAGCGAGCGCCATGTTCAGTCGATGCTGAGCTCCACGTCGATCCCGGTGACTGCGTCGAGAATCCTGGAGGTCAGTTCCTCGTCCTCGTCGCTCCATTCCGCTTCGTCCGGGTCGCTGCATTCGGTCGCGAGCGGAGCGATGTCGAAATCCACGTAATTTTCGCCGATCTTCAATACCCGGATGCCGGGGCCATGTTCGACGATTTCCCAATCGTCCGGAACCTCGAGTTCCGCCTGGATGTGAACCGTTAGTTTTTTCAAGATGTTCTCCCTGGGTCTGCCAATGGCGATTCTACATCACGCTGCCTGAAATGGGGGAAAAGACCGTCAGGCGAACCTGCTATATAATCTGGATTCAGGTGCCTTATGGCATCGGGGAACGAAAGGAAGAAATGAAGCTCGCGACTTGGAACGTCAATTCACTCAAGGTCAGGTTGCCACACGTGCTGGAATGGCTCGATGCGAACGGCCCGGATGTGCTCTGTCTTCAGGAAACCAAGCTCACCGACGAGAATTTTCCGCTGGATGCGCTGAAATCCGCCGGCTACGAGGCCGTTTTCTCCGGGCAGAAGACCTATAATGGAGTCGCGATCCTGTCGAAATTGCCCATGGAAGGGGTGGAAACCGGGATTCCGGGATATTCGGACGAACAGAAGCGGGTGATTTCGGCCACCATCTCCGGCGTGAAGGTGATCTGCGTCTACGTTCCGAACGGGGAAGCGCTGGATTCGGCGAAATTTCCCTACAAACTGGGCTGGCTGGAAGCGCTGACTGCCTGGCTGGAATCGGAACTTGCGAATGACCGGGCAATCGTCGTTCTCGGCGACTACAACATCGCCCCGGAAGACCGCGACGTGCACGATCCCGCCGCCTGGGAAGGCAGCGTTCTGGTGAGTCCGCAGGAAAGGGAGGCATTCCGCCGCATCCTCGATCTGGGTTTCGTCGACAGCTTCAGGCTTTTCGAGCAGGAAGAAAAATCCTTCACCTGGTGGGATTACAGGATGAATGCCTTTCGCCGCAACATGGGACTCAGGATCGATCATGTACTGTTGAGCCGGAATCTTGCGGAAAAATGCAGCGGATGCAGGGTGGACAAGCTGCCGCGCAAGGCGGAGAGGCCTTCCGACCATGCGCCGGTGATCGCGGAAATGGATGTCTGATTGGGAGGTGACATGCTTCACGAAGTCAGGAACATCAATGACTGGGTGGTGTTCCTCACCCAGATCGATTTGCCGGTGCTGAAGAAGACCGCCGAGGAAATCGAGACGTTCAGGGAGAACGAGGAAAATGTCACCGGCAAGGATCTTTCACAGGTGATTCTTCGCGACCCCCTGATGACCATCAAGGTGTTGCGTTTCATCGAGTCGAAGCGGAAATCCGAATCCACTGAAATCACCACGATTTCCCACGCCATCATGATGATGGGAACGGGCGCCTTCTTCGAGCATTTCTCGAAGCTGCAAGCGGTCGAGGATCTGCTTGCGGAGCATCCTGTCGCCCTGGCCGGAATGCGTTCGGTGGTGAGCCGGAGCCGTCATGCGGCGATCTACGCGCAGGACTGGTCCATCCTGCGGCACGACATGGAGTCCGACGAGGTGACGATCGCAGCGCTGCTGCACGACATGGCGGAGATCCTGCTGTGGTGCTACTCGCCACGCCATCTCGTCGAGATCAGGAGAAGGATGATGCGGGATTCCACCCTGAGGAGTCTGGACACCCAGAAGACGGTGATCGGTTTCGATTTCCTGAAACTGCAGATGCTGCTCGCAGCGGTCTGGAAGCTTCCTTCCCTGCTGCGCCAGCTCATGGACACCAACCATGCGCATCTTTCCAGGGTGATCGCGGTCAACCTGGCGACTTCGCTTGCGCGCCATTCCGCGCTCGGCTGGCACAACGCAGCGCTTCCGGACGATTATGCTGCGATCAATGCCTTTCTCAATCTGGGCGAGGAAGGCGTGATGCAGAACATCAACAGCAATGCGCTGCTGGCGGCGAAGGAATGGCAGTGGTATCAGTGCAGGCCCGCGGCAGCCTGGTTTCCGCTCCTTCCCGGCGACTGGCCGGTCATCTAGGCTTCTTCCAGCCCGAGTTCCTGGATTTTTCGGGTCAGGGTGTTCCTGCCCAGTCCGAGGAGCGCGGCCGCTTCGATCCTCCTTCCACCGGTGTGGTGGAGCGCGCGCAGGATCAGGGTTTTCTCGAAAAGAGGGGTGAGGCGTTCCATGATCGCAGTCTCGCCCTTGCCGATCCAGAAATCCGCCTCCGAGGAGAGCGCATCCACCCAGTTCGCAGGGCCGGTCGATGGCGCTTTTTCCAGGATTTCGTCCGGGAGGTCGCTGACGTCCACGGATTGACCGGGCGCCATCACGGTGAGCCAGTGACAAAGATTTTCCAGTTGGCGCACGTTACCGGGGAATTCCAGCGAGCCGATGAAGGAAATGGCCGCGTCGGAGAGCTTCTTCGCTTCCACCCCCAGTTCCTTCGCGCTTTTTTGCAGGAAGAACCTGGCGAGCAATTCGATATCCTCGCGTCTTTCCCGCAAGGGGGGGAGCTTGAGGCGGATGACGTTCAGCCTGTGGAAGAGATCCTCCCTGAACAATCCCTGTTTCACCCTGCTTTCCAGATCCTGATGGGTGGCGGCGATCACGCGGATGTTGGCGCGGATCGGCTGATGTCCGCCCACGCGATAGAAGTGACCGTCTGAAAGCACCCTGAGGAGTCTCGTCTGCAGTTCCGCGGGCATGTCGCCGATTTCGTCCAGGAACAGGGTTCCTGCTTCGGCCTGCTCGAATCTTCCTCGACGCAATGCCTGTGCCCCGGTGAATGCACCTTTTTCGTGCCCGAAAAGCTCGGATTCGAGCAGGTCCTTCGGAATCGCGGCGGTATTGATGGCGACGAAGGGCTTGTCCGCCCTGGGGCTGTGCTTGTGCAGCGCGTGCGCCACGAGTTCCTTTCCCGTTCCGGATTCCCCGGTGATCAGCACGGTGGCCTGGGACTGGGAGAGCCTGCCGATGGCGCGGAAGATTCCCTGCATCGATGCCGCCTTGCCCAGAATGTCCGGGGAGGAAAACTGCTCTTGCGGCGCGCCGGTGCTCCTGCTCTCCTCCAGCGCGCGACGGATCAGTTGTATGGTGTGATCCACGTCGAACGGTTTGGGAAGATATTCGAAAGCGCCTCCCTGGAAAGCGGAAACCGCGCTCTCCAGGTCCGAATAGGCCGTCATGATGATGACGGGAAGCTCCGGATAACGCATCTTCAGCGCCTGGAGAAGGTCGATCCCGGAGTCTCCGGGCATCTGGATGTCGGAGACGACCACCTGCGGCTTTTGCGTTCTGGAAGCGTCGAGCGCCTCTCGAGCCGAGGAAAAAATCCTGAAATCGACCCCTTCCCGGGTCAGCGCTTTCTCGAATACCCATCGGATCGATGGATCGTCGTCGATGATCCAGACCGGGCTCATGTTCCGCTCTCGTTGAGTGGCAACAGGATGTTGAAGCAGGTTCTGCCCGGTGCGCTTTCGCACTCGATCATTCCGTTGTGCTGGTTGACGAAGGTCTGGGCGAGGGTGAGGCCCACGCCGTGTCCCCCTTCCCTGCCGGAGACGAGCGGATCGAAGATCCTGTCCTTGATCGATCCGGGGACTCCGGGGCCGTTGTCGATGATCTGCATCGAAATGGCGAGCCTGAATCTCTTCTTCGCAATCGTGACCTGTCTCGCAATCCTGGTTTTCAGCACGATCATTCCCTTTCCATGCATGGCCTGTGCAGCGTTTCTCGCAATGTTCAGGACGGCCTGAATCAATTGCTCCCTGTCTCCGATCAGGGAAGGGAGGCTGGTGTCGTAATCCCTCGCGACCGCGATCCCTTCCGGAAATTCCGCCAGAATCAGGCTTCTCACCCGTTCCAGCACTTCATGTATGTTCACCTCGCCGAACTGGGGGGGACGGCTCGGCGTGAGCAGCCTGTCGAGCAGCGATCTCAGCCTGTCGGCTTCCTTGATGATCACCTGCGTATATTCGACGAGATGCCTTGCTCCCCCCAGTTCGCTTTCGAGCAGTTGCGCCGCCCCCCTGATTCCTCCGAGCGGGTTCCTGATCTCGTGCGCGAGGTTCCTGATCAGCGCCCGGTTCGCCTGGCTCTGGTCCATGAGCCTTTCTTCCCTGGCGATCTTGAGCTGCTGATCGATCTTCTGGAATTCAAGCAATATGCGTGCCATTTTGTATTCAACTGGCGTCACGCTGCACATCAGGTGCAGCGTGAGCCCCGAAGTGGTCAGGAGTTCGAGGTCGTGCTCGATGTAGCTCGCATGGTCGGAGCGGGCTTTGCCCACGGCATTGCCGAGTTCACCCAATTCGCTGAACAGGGAGGGAAAGGAATGTCCGATGAGGTGCTTCTGGCTGAGTTCGAACAGGATCTCGGCAGAGGCATTGGCATAGAGTATGGAGAGATCATCGTCGAGCAGCAGTACCGCTGTCGCAAGAAGATCGAGGCCGGGAAAGGGCGTCATTTGAGGTTGGAAATCTGCTTCCTGAGATCCTCGATGTTCTTTTCATGACGGTCGATGTCATCCTGGAGCGTCGCGGTCCGGTCGATGTCTGCCTGGCTGTTTCTTTCATCGCCGTTGATGAGATCCTGGGCGTGTTTGAGCGCTGCCCTGGATTTTGCGAGGCTGGCGGACTCTGCGGAGATTTGCTGTTGCAGCTCCTCGCGCTTCTTGTTCAGAAGTTCCTCCGCGTTCGGAGCGTTTTTCGCTTTTTCCTCATCCGGTTCCTCGGTTGCTGCAGGAGGGGCGGGCGGAGCGGGCGGGATGTCCACTTTTTCGGAACCCGGCGTCCTCTGGTCGGTGAAAACGGTATGGCCGGAGGAATCGGTGGACTTGAACACGTCCGCTCTGGCTACGGAGCAGGCGAGCGCGAGAATCAGCAGTGTCGGAAAGAATTTCATCATTTCAGGTTGGAGAGTTCCTGCTTCAATGCCTCGATGTTTTTTTCGTGCAGCACCACGTCGTCCAGGGATTTCTGCGCATCCGCGCCTTTCGCGCTGACTGCAGAGGCGCGGGAAGCCTGAAGCCTCCTTTCTTCGGCGGTCAGTTCGTCCCTCAGGATTCTGTAGCGGGTTTCGTCCCGCATTTTCTGGGTCCTGGTGTCCACTTTGAACTCACGGCTGCCGCTGGTCCTGGGGGCGGGCATGGTGTTGAGCGGTTCGATGTTGAGCTTCTTCGCGCCGCGGGTGGGGATGTTCGAATAGGTGACATGGCCTTCCGCATCCACGCTCTTGTAGATGTCGGCGCCTGCCGGGAGGCAATACAGTCCCAGCATCGCGATGATCAGTTTGCGCTTCATGAGAGGTTCCGCATGGGTATCACGGGATAATGGTACACCCTCTGCGAAAAACAAAAAAGGGTGGGGAATTCCCCACCCTTGATTGATCATCCGCCGATTACAGGCTGTAGTACATCGCGAATTCGACCGGATGGGTGGTCATGCGGAAGCGCGTGACTTCTTCCATCTTCAGTTCGATATAGGCATCGATCATTTCGTTGGAGAAGACGCCGCCGCGGGTCAGGAACTCGCGGTCCTTGTCGAGGTATTCGAGCGCCATTTCCAGGGAGGAACAGACGGTCGGGATGCTCGAAGCTTCTTCGGGCGGCAGGTCGTACAGGTTCTTGTCCATTGCGTCGCCGGGGTGGATCTTGTTCTGGATACCGTCGAGACCGGCCATCATCATCGCGGTGAAGGCGAGATAGGGGTTTGCGGTCGGATCGGGGAAGCGCACTTCGATGCGGCGAGCCTTGGGGCTGGTCACGTACGGAATGCGGATCGAGGCGGAACGGTTGCGCGCGGAATAGGCGAGCATCACGGGCGCTTCGAATCCGGGGACGAGACGCTTGTAGGAATTGGTTCCGGGATTGGTGATCGCGTTCAGCGCGCGGGCATGCTTGATGATGCCGCCGATGTAGTAGAGCGCGAGTTCGGACAGTCCTGCATAGCCGTTGCCGTCGAACATGTTCTTGCCGTCTTTCCACAGCGACTGATGGACATGCATGCCGGAACCGTTGTCGCCAACGATGGGCTTGGGCATGAAGGTCGCGGTCTTGCCGTAGGAATGGGCGATGTTGTGCACGACATACTTCAGGATCTGGGTCTGGTCGGCGCGGCGAACCAGGGTGTTGAACTTGGTGCCGATTTCGCACTGTCCGGCGGTCGCGACTTCATGGTGGTGCACTTCCACTTCCACGCCCATCTGTTCCAGG
Source organism: Burkholderiales bacterium (assembly GCA_013044025.1). Lineage (GTDB taxonomy): Bacteria > Pseudomonadota > Gammaproteobacteria > Burkholderiales > JABEVD01 > JABEVD01. The sequence goes on along the minus strand of JABEVD010000055.1, from coordinate 4,129 downwards.
GACAGGCACATCGCGGAGCGGATGTCCTGGAAGGAATCGACGGGAGGAACCGGGAAATAACCGCCCTTGACGCCGGGACGATGGCCGATGTTGCCGGCTTCATAGCGCTCGCTGGAGCTCCATGCAGCTTCTTCGGATTCGATCTTGACGGCGGAACCGGACATGTCCGCATGCCAGGTCACGGAATCGAAGATGAAGAATTCGGGTTCCGGTCCGAAATACGCGGTGTCAGCGATTCCGGTGGATTTCAGGTAGGCTTCGCCGCGCTTCGCGAGCGAGCGGGGATCGCGGTCGTAGCCCTTTCCGTCGGAGGGTTCGATGACGTCGCAAGTCAGGATCAGGGTGGATTCTTCCATGAAGGGATCGATGTTCGCGGTGACGGGATCCGGCATCAGGATCATGTCGGAAGCCTGGATTCCCTTCCAGCCTGCGATCGACGAGCCGTCGAATGCGTGACCATTTTCGAACCAGGACTCTTCCACGACGCTTGCGGGTACGGATACATGCTGTTCCTTGCCGCGAGTGTCGGTGAAGCGCAGGTCGACGAATTTCACTTCGTTTTCCCGGATCATTTTCATAACGTCTTCGACAGCCATATCATTTCCTCCTAGAGATGTACATTTAACAAAGCTCCGGATCACAAGCACGATACATGCCATGATCATCAATCCATCCGGCTATTGTGCCACAAGTTCCCGTCATTGAGTGGAATTCCCGGGCGCGCCCCGTTTCGGTGCGCTTTTGCCGATTTCCGCACCGATCCGGTGCGTATGAATGGCGCGGATGTGCGGATCCTCCGAGAGGAGGGCTGCGATCTGCGCGCCCATTTTTGCGCTTTCAGGACTCGAATCCGGAAGATAGATTTCCGCTTCGACCATCCCTTCCAGATAATGCAGCACCATTCTTTCCGGTTCGATGCCGAGTCTCTTGACGATGAGATTCCTGAAATGCTCCCGCTCGGGAAGATGCACACTCGGCTTGTGGTGGAAATCGTCCTCGGGATCGACATGCACCAGCACATTGAGCACGTCGTGGTTCTTCAGCACCCTGCTTCTCGCGCATTCCGCGATGAAATGTCCTTCGGAGACGCTGATTTTGGGATCGACCATGATGTGCGCATCGACCAGCGCCTGGTTGCCCATTTTTCGGGTGCGCAGTTCGTGCAGGCCGATCACGCCGGGCGTCCCCTCCAGGGTCGCCCTGATTTCCGCCACCCCTTCCTCGGAGAGACCGGTGTCGATCAGTTCGGAAAAAGCCTCGTAGCCGAGCTGCCAGCCCATCCGCACGATCATGAATGCGACCAGGGCCGCGGCCAGCAGATCCAGGAAGGTGAAGCCCATCAGGTTGCCCGCGATGCCGACCGAGACCACCAGCGATGAGGCGGCATCCGACCTGGAATGCCACGCGTTCGCCACCAGCATCTGGGAACGAACCTTTTTCGCCACCGCGATCATGTAGCGGAACAGCATTTCCTTGGCGAACAGGGTGGTGAGGGCGACCCAGAGCGTCATGAAATGCACATGCTGGATTTGCTGAGGCTGCTGCAGGCGCGATCCTGCCGCATAAAGCAGGGCGAGCCCCATCGCGCCCATCATGATCCCCAGGATCAGCGTGGTGGCGGTTTCGATCCGTGCATGTCCGTAAGGATGGTCCTCGTCCGCGCAACGGTTTCCATGGCGGTTGGCGATCAGCACCAGGATGTCGGAGAGCAGGTCCGAAAAGGAATGCAGGCCGTCCGCCATCAGCGCCTGGGATTTGCCGAAGAATCCTGCGACCACCTGCAGCACTGTGAGCAGAAGATTTACGCCGATGCTGATGGTCGTGCTTTTCTTCGCAGCCTCGTACCGAGTGGAATCGGCTTCCTGCGGTGTCTGGTTTGGGTCTATCATATGAAGAAGAATATCCTAATTTTCATCTTTGCACTATGACCCATATCAGCGAAATTCTCGGCCGGGCGAGATCGAGAAAGGGCGAACTTCCTTACGAAGGCGCGCTGCTTCCCTTCGAGGCCCATGCGCTTTTGCTGGAAGCGCCGGGGGCCCGTCTCGTCGACGTGAGGACTCGCGCGGAACTCGACTGGGTGGGCAGGATTCCGGGCTGCGTGCATATCGAATGGAAGTCCTATCCCGGGATGGTCGACAATCCCGATTTTCTGAGCCAGTTGAAGCAGCAGGTCGATCGGGAATCCCTCCTCATGTTCATCTGCAGGTCCGGTCAGCGCTCCCATGCGGCTGCGGCGCTCGCTGCCGCTTCCGGCTTCACTTCCTGCTACAACGTGCTCGAAGGTTTCGAGGGCGACCGCAATGCCCATTCACATCGCGGAAAAGTGAACGGCTGGCGCTTTTCCGGACTTCCCTGGGAACAGGGCTGAATCAATATCCTGCCTGGTGCAGCGAGAACACCACGATGGAGGCGCAAAGGCAATCGATCCCGAAATAATGCCATCTCCCTTCCTCCAGCCAGCTCGAAAGCCATTTCAAAGCGAGAAGTCCTGCAAAAAAGCTGAACACCATCCCCAGCATCCCCGGCATGAACATGCTCGCGAGATGGGTTGCGGAATCCGCATGCTGGGTTTTCAGGAGGCGCATGACTTCGCGAATGATGACCGCCGGAGTGAGCACTACCGCGAGCGCGAAGCTGAATTCCTCGATTTTTCTCCTCGAAATTCCCAGCAGGAGACCCGTTGAAATCGTCGCCCCGGAGCGCGAAAATCCCCTGAAAGGAAGGCAAAGTCCCTGGATTGCGCCGACCTGGAGCGATTCCTTCATGTCCAGATCGCGGTTGTTCATCGAGGCATTGCGGGTTTTGAGTCCCGCGAACAGGATCAGGATCCCCGCGACTGCGAGCGATATGGAAATCAGGGTCATGTTGCCGAAAAGAAGCTCGATTTCCGCATGCGGAACATCCTTCATGAAAAACTTTTCGATCAGGTGTTTGAGCGCAAGGCCGACGATTCCGGTGACGAGGGTTGCGGCGAGCACGAATTTCATGGCTTCCACGAATGCCCGGCTGGAAGAAAAGAAGCTTTCCTTCCACGATTTCCAGAAATACAGGATGACCGCGAACATGGTTCCGGTATGCAGCATCACCAGCAGCAGCGTCATTTCCGGGGTGGTCGGATCGAGCCCCATCAGCTTTTCTGCGACGATCACATGGGCGGAACTGGAAACCGGCAACAGCTCTGCCGCTCCCTGCACCATGGCAAGAATCAGGATCTGGAACAATGTCATGGAGGTCAGGCTTTCAGATAGATTTCGGAACCTTGATTGAGGAATTCCTCGGATTTTTCCTTCATGCCCGCTTCGCGCTCGGCATAGTCGCGCACATCCTGGGTGATCTTCATCGAACAGAAGTGCGGGCCGCACATCGAGCAGAAGTGCGCCACCTTGGCCGAATCCTTGGGCAGGGTCTCGTCGTGGAATTCACAGGCGCGGTCCGGATCGAGCGAAAGATTGAACTGGTCTTCCCATCTGAAATCGAACCTGGCTTTCGATAGCGCGTTGTCCCGGACTTGCGCGCCGGGGTGCCCTTTCGCGAGGTCCGCTGCGTGGGCTGCGATCTTGTAGGCGATGATGCCGTCCTTCACGTCGTTCTTGTCGGGAAGTCCGAGATGTTCCTTGGGCGTCACATAGCACAGCATCGCGGTGCCGTACCAGCCGATCATCGCCGCGCCGATGGCGCTGGTGATGTGGTCGTATCCTGGGGCGATGTCGGTGGTGAGCGGCCCCAGGGTGTAAAAAGGCGCCTCCCCGCAGTGTTCGAGTTGCAGGTCCATGTTTTCCTTGATCATGTGCATCGGCACATGGCCCGGTCCCTCGATCATGGTCTGCACGTCGTGACGCCATGCGATCTGCGTGAGTTCCCCAAGGGTCTTCAGTTCTGCGAATTGCGCTTCGTCGTTCGCATCGTGCAGGGAGCCGGGACGAAGCCCGTCCCCGAGCGAAAAGCTCACGTCGTAGGCTTTCATGATTTCGCAGATTTCCTCGAAATGGGTATAGAGGAAATTTTCCCTGTGATGGGCGAGGCACCATTTCGCCATGATCGAGCCGCCGCGGGAGACGATCCCGGTGAGACGCTTCGCGGTGAGCGGCACGAAAGCGAGCCGAACCCCCGCATGGATGGTGAAATA
>JABEVD010000054.1 GCA_013044025.1 Burkholderiales bacterium | reverse complement strand
TTCGGCGAAGCCACCAGCAATCCGCGCTGCCCCTTGCCGATCGGCGCGATCATGTCGATCACCCGGCCGGTGATGTTTTCCTCGGAGCGGTTGTCGCGCTCCAGGGTGAGCGGTTGGGTGGGAAACAGCGGGGTGAGGTTTTCGAACAGGATCTTGTGCTTGGAGTTTTCGGGAGGCTCTCCATTGACCTTGTCCACCTTCACCAGCGCGAAATAGCGTTCCCCGTCCTTCGGCGTCCTGATCTCGCCCTCGATGGAATCCCCGGTGTGCAGGTTGAAACGCCTGATCTGGGAGGGACTGACATAGATGTCGTCCGGGCCGGCGAGATAGGAAATGTCCGGGGAGCGCAGGAAGCCGAATCCGTCCTGCAGCACTTCCAGGGTTCCTTCGCCGTAAATGCTTTCCCCCTTTTTCGCCTGGTTTTTCAGCAGGGCGAAGATGAGTTCGTGTTTTCTGAAGCGATTGGCTCCGTCGATCTCATTGGCGATCGCCATTTCAACGAGTTGCGTGACAGGGAGGGATTTCAGGTCGGATAGATGCATTTGCGGAAGAAGATATCTGGTGTGAGACGGAAAATCGGGCGGAGGTCCGCAGAGCTCGCTGCAGACCTGTTTTGAAGGTTATCCGGTTTAGATGTGGCTGTCAATAAATGCGGTCAACTGCGACTTCATCAGCGCCCCCACCTTGGTCGCCTCGACTTCGCCGTTCTTGAAGATCATCAGCGTGGGAATGCCGCGGATGCCGTATTTCGGCGGAGTTTCCTGGTTGTCGTCGATGTTGAGCTTGGCGATCTTGAGACGTCCCGCATATTCCTGAGCGACCTCGTCCAGGATCGGCGCGATCATCTTGCACGGGCCGCACCATTCCGCCCAATAATCGACCAGTACAGGAATCTGTGAATTTTTCACTTCTTCCTCGAAAGTTTCGTCCGTCACATGGTGGATATGCTCGCTCATTTGCGCCTCGTTGGGAATTCGGAAAATGCAATATCGTAACCAAATTGTATTCCTGTGTGAAGCTCGCAGGCAAAAATAACCCCATAGGGGGATATGGCTGCTAAAATATCAATTCTCCAAATATTCCAGAGGATGGATCAATGACCTATGTTGTGACGGAAAACTGCATCCGCTGCAAATATACGGATTGCGTCGATGTCTGCCCGGTGGACTGCTTCAGGGAAGGGGAGAATTTCCTGGTGATCGATCCGGAGGAGTGCATCGATTGCACCCTGTGCGTGGCCGAATGCCCTGCCGAAGCGATCTTTGCAGAGGACGATGTTCCGGAGGATCAGATGCATTTCATCGAACTCAATGCCGAACTCGCCAGGACTTTCGCGCCCATCACGGAAAAGAAGGATCCGCCCGAAGACGCGGACGACTGGCTTCACGTGAAAGACAAGCTCAAATACCTGGAGCGCTGATCTGGCGATCGGGCTGGCAACGCTTGATTCCGGCCGCTTCCTTGCCGATGCGGCAGGAATCATCGTCTCGGAAAATCCGGGGAGCGATCTTTCCAGGGTCACGGTGCTGCTGCCCGACCTGCATGCCGCATCCGGATTGTCCCGGGAGCTGAAGGCTGCCTCGGGGTTTCCATTTCTGCTCCTTCCGGGGATGCACACCTTCGATTCCCTGGCCAATCCGCATCAATATCTTCCTTCCAGTCTCGCCGCGACCAGGGTGCACCTTGCGCTCAAGGAGAGAAAATGGTTTCGCGAAGAGGATCTTTGGAGAATCAGCCGCGAGCTGGTGGCGCTTTTCGAGGAAATGACCCGCTGGAAGGTGCGCCTTCCGGAGAATCTCGCGGATTTCTACACCGAACTCGAGCGGGCTTACAAGGCGAAGGCGGGAGATGCGATGATGTTCGAAGCGCATCTCGTGCACGAACTTTGGCATGTCATGGAGTCGGAAGGGCCGGGAAGGATCGCTGCGAGCCGGATGGAACTTTCGAGGATCGCAAGGAATGCGCCCGGACCTCTTTACGTGCTCGCGCCCGATCCGCTCAACCCGGCTGAACAGGAATTCCTGGAATCCTGGTCGGATCGGGTCATGGTGCTGCACGAATCCCATCCCCCCTATCTCGAAGCGGTGTGGCCGGCAGGGGATGCTCCTGACCTCAAAACGAGGGCGGAATCCGCGCCCCCTTTCGCAGCGAACGTTTCCCTTTTCGGCGCCAACGGGCTGGAGGAGGCTGCGGAAAGGGCGGAAATCGCGGTGCGAAGCTGGCTGGAACAGGGCAGGAAAAGCATCGCCATCGTGGCATTCGACAGGCTCGCTGCCCGCAGGGTGAGAGCGCTCCTGGAACGATCCGGAATTCTGGTGGAAGACGAAACCGGCTGGACGCTTTCCACCGCTTCGGCCAGCACCGCCGTGATGCGGCTCATCGATTGCGTCGCGAGCGGTTTCTATCACGCAGATCTGCTCGATTTCCTGAAATCCCCGTTCGCTTTTCGCGACCGCGAGGAAGGCTTCAGGGAAACCGCCGTGCATTTTCTCGAGCAGGTGGTGAGAAAGCGGGGCATCGTTTCGGGGCTGGAGCGCTGTCTTGCTCATTGCGGAGAATCGGAACAGGCGAGCGAAGCCATTGTCGCGCTGAAGGAAGTGGAATCCACCCTGAAGGGGGGGAGCAGGCGCCTCTCCGAATGGCTCGATGCGCTGTTTGCCGCGCTCGACAGACTCGGCATGAAGGATGCCTTGCAGTCTGACGTGGCAGGGGAAGCGCTTCTCGAAAAACTCGAGGATCTGAGGCGCGAACTCCTTCCCGAGGAAGGAAAGTTCGGATTTTCCTCCTGGCGTCGCTGGCTCGACCTGGAACTGGAAGAATCGACTTTCCGCGACGCTGGAATCAGGAGCCCGGTCTCTTTCACCCATCTGTTTGCAACCCGCCTGCGCAGGTTCGATGCGGCATTGTTGCTCGGCTGCGATGCGGATCATCTTCCCGCCGAAGAAAATCAGGGCATTTTCTTCAATCAGGCGGTGCGCGCAGAACTCGGACTGCCTCTGAAAAATCCCTTGCGCCAGATCGGAGACCTGAAAGGGCTCCTTTGCCGATGCGACGAGGTGCTCGGCATCTGGCAGCAGACGAGGGCGGGAGAGCCCAACCTGCTGAGCCCTTTTCTCGAACAGTTGAATGCGTTTCACCTGCATGCCAGCGGATCCGATCTCGTGGACCGGGATTTCGCTGCGAAAATACCGGAACTGAGGCTGGAAAACCCGCGCTTTGCCGGAATGGAAGGCACGGATCGCCCTGCTCCTGCGGTATTCGCCGGGCTGATCCCGGAAAGCATCACGGCGAGCGGTTATGCAAGCCTGCTCGCCTGCCCCTACCAGTATCATGCGCAAAGGATACTGGGACTGGCCGCGATGGAAGACGTGGAAACGGAGATCGGCAAAGCCGATTACGGCAGCCTCGTCCACGAGGCGCTGCAGGTCTTTCACGGAAAATACCCGGAGGTTTCGCGCCTCGCCGACCCGGCAGGGGAACTCTCCGAAATCAGCGCCATGGTTTTCCGCGATGCGGTCGAATCCGACTTTCTCGCCAGAGCCTGGTTGTTTCGCTGGAAGGCGATGATTGCGGAATACATTTCCTGGCAGGTCGGGCGGGAAAGGGAAGGATGGAGAATCGCTTCCCTGGAGCGCAAAGGAGCTCATCTGCTCCATCCGGACGGGATGGAACTCGAGCTTGCGGGGAGGATAGACCGGGTGGAAAAATCAGCGGAGGGTTTTTCCATCCTCGACTACAAGGTGAAATCACCGGAAGCGCTGAGGAAAATGCTTGCCGATCCCGGAGAGGAAGTTCAGCTTGCGGTCTATGCGCTGCTGCTGGACGAGCCGGTTCAGGAGGCGGCCTTTCTTTCCCTGGACGGCAAGGTGACGAAAGTTTCCAGGGAAGAGCTGCTTCTTGAAGAAAATGCGCAAAGGCTCTCCGCCGTTTTCGCCATGATGCGGCAAGGCGCCGGACTGCCCGCGCAGGGAATCGAGGAAGTTTGCGCATATTGCGAAATTCGCGGGCTTTGTCGCAAGGATTACTGGCAATGAGGCAACTGGATCCGCATTCGAGCGTGGTGATGGAAGCCTGCGCGGGCAGCGGCAAGACCTGGACCCTGGTTTCCAGGATCATCCGGCTGCTGCTGTCCGGGGTCGGATTTTCGGAAATCCTCGCCATCACCTTCACCCGCAAGGCTGCGCGGGAAATCGAGGAGAGGCTCGCGAAATGGCTGAAGGAAATGGCGCTGATGGACGATTCCGATCTCGCGCGATTCCTCCTGGAGCGTGGCATCGGAAAAGGGGAGATCGAAGCTGCGATGCCGAAAGCAAGGCGGCTTTTCGAGGCTTCCATGAAGGATTCATCCACCATCACCACCTTTCATGGCTGGTTTCTGGAAATCCTGAGGCGCGCGCCGCTATCGGAAAACCTCGCAGGAGCCAATCTCGCCGAATCGGTTGCAGCGCTCGTCGAGGAAGCCTGGCAGCGCTTTCTGGACGATCAGAGGAAGGATCCGCAAAGCCCGGTCGCGATTCATCTTTCCAGGCTCTTCGAGGAATACGGTCTGCACAACACCAGAAAACTCCTCGAAACCTTTCTCGAAAAGCGCGCGGAATGGTGGGCCCATGTTTCAGGCAGCAGCGATCCTTCCGCTCATGCGCTGGAGCTGCTCGCGCAGGAACTCGAAGTCGATCCGCAACAGGACGTATTGGGGGAAGCCTTCGGCAGTGAAATCGTCTCGTACCTCCTGGAATATGCGGCTCTTCTCGGAAGGAACACCGATTCGGACAAAAACCATGCGACCAGGCTCGAAATGGCGCTTTCCGGAAAGATCGACTTCGATTCGATATACGGCGTTTTCTTCACAGGGGAAGGCACGCTGAGATCCAGAAAACCCGGCAAGGCGCAGGCTGCAAGGCTTGGGGAATCCGGGGAGCAAAGGCTGCTCGATCTGCATGGCAGGCTGGGGGATGAACTGCAGCTTGTCGCAGACCGGCTGATCCACCAGAGGATCTACCGCTTCAACGAATCCGGCCTCGTCGCCGGATGCGCCTTCCTCGAGGCATACGACCGATTGAAGGAAGAAGTCGGAGTGATCGATTTCACCGACGTGGAATGGCGCACCTGGAGGCTGCTCGCGCATTCCGAACATGCGCAATACATGCAGTACAAGCTCGATTCCAGGGTTCGCCACCTGCTGCTCGACGAATTCCAGGACACCAATCCGGTGCAGTGGCAGATCCTGCAATCCTGGCTTTCTGCTTCCTGCGAAGCGGACGTGAAGCCGGTGGTGTTCCTGGTCGGAGACCCCAAGCAGTCGATTTACCGGTTCAGGCGGGCGGAGCCCAGGCTTTTCGACATCGCGGCCGAATTCCTGAAAAGGGAATATGGCGCGCATCACTTGTCGCAGAACGTTTCGAGGAGAAGTTCGCCTCGGGTGATCGAATGCGTGAACCGGGTTTTTTCCGGAATTCCGGGCTTCCCGGATCACCTGACCCATCGCCAGGATCTGGATGGAATGGTGGTGGCGGTCCCGCTCGCGGAAGAAGCGCCTTCTCCCGCACCGGAGCCGGCGGCAGGATTGAGGAATCCCCTGCTTTGCGCAAGGCAGGAAGCAAGGGACGAGCGGCTCGAGCGGGAGGCGGAAGGATTCGCCGCAGGAATCACCGAAATCGTCGGCCGTTATCCTGTCGCCGGAGCGGACGGCAGGATCCGTCCGGCGAGATACGGAGACATCATGGTGCTCGTCAGAAAGCGCGCGGGGCTTTCGACCTACGAACGCGCGCTCAGGGCGGCGGGAATTCCCTATGTGGGATCCGCAAGGGGCGGGCTGCTCGATACCCTGGAAGCTTCCGACATCGCCGCCCTGCTTTCCTTTCTCATCGCGCCATTTGCCGATCTCCATCTCGCCCAGGTGTTGAAAAGCCCGATCTTCGCCCTTTCAGACCGGGAACTCATGGAACTGGCGCTCCTTCCAGGGCAATCGTGGTGGGAGAAACTGCAGGCCGCGCCTTCCGGCAGCGGAATGGACGAAGTGCGGCAAATGCTCTCCGGATGGATGAGGAAGGCCGGGATCCTTCCGGTGCACGATCTGCTCGATGCGATCTATCACGAAGGCAATGTCGTCCCCCGCTACCGCAATGCTGCGCCGCCCGCGCTCAAGGCTTCGGTTTCGGCCAATCTGCTCGCCTATCTGGAGCTTGCCCTGGAAGTCGATGCGGGACGCTACCCGAGCCTGCCGAAATTCATGAGGGAGCTCGCGGAGCTGCAGCGCATCGGGGAAGATGCACCGGACGAGGGGCTGATCGGAGAGACCGGCAATGCCCTGCGCTTTTACACCATTCACGGGGCGAAAGGACTGGAAGCGCCCATCGTCTGGCTGCTCGGTGCGAATCCTTCCCGGGAGAGCCGGGACGAGGGTTACGGCGTCGTGATCGACTGGCCGCCGGAAGCGGATCGCCCCGCCCATTTCTCCCTCCATTCGACCCGGGCGGAAAGGGGGGCTTCCAGGATGGGATACTTCGAAGCGGAAGCGGAAAGGGCGAGCCGCGAGGACCAGAACCTGCTCTATGTCGCGATGACGCGGGCGGCGCAGGCGCTCTTCGTGAGCGGCATTCCCGGCGGCAGGGAAAATACCTGGTATCACCGGATCCGGGAAGCGGCAGAGCCCGCTTCCTTCGTTCCGCTCGAAGCCGAAGCGAAGCAGGATTCGGTCGAAGCGAAGGCTTCCGGCAAGCCCGCCTGTTTCGGGCGGCGCGAGGAAAAAAGCGCAAACATGCGCTATGGGACGCTGCTTCACGAGATTTTGCAGCGCGGCGGAAAAAGCGCCCTGCCCGACGAGGATCCCGCGGTGATCGACGCGCGCAGGATTCTTTCCTCTCCTCATCTTGCCCGGTTCTTCGATCCTGCCCTGCATCTCAGGGCATGGAACGAGGCTTCCTATGCGGGAGAGGAAGGGGAAATCGGGCGGATCGACAGGCTGGTCGAATTCGAAAACGAGGTTTGGGTGCTCGATTACAAGAGCGGGGAAATGCGGGAATCCCACCGCAGTCAGCTCGAACGCTACCGGGTCGCGATGTCCAGCGTTTTCGGAAAACCCGTGCGCGCCGCAGTGGTTTTCAGGGACGGCACATTCCGCGAGGTTTCATGACGCGCTTTCGGCGCACTCTTCTTCGAGTTCGGCGAATTTCATCCTGATCCATTCGCCGATTTCCTCCGCCCTGAACCGGCAACCGTGTTTTTCGCCGAGCGCAACGGCCATGGAAGCGAAGCTGTTCGCATCGGTGGCAAGCTGAAGTTCCCGCACGATTTCCGGATTGCGTAACGCTTTCTGATAAAAGCGCTCGATGTTGGCTATGGACATGTTTCCTCCGTGAATAGTTGCCGGGATTTTGCACCACGGGAGATTTCCGGGTAAGGAAGGAAATCACATGGCTTCCGTGAAAAAATCACCTCCGGCAAGCTTTCTCCAGCATTGCCGCAAATTCCTCCGGAACCGAGGTGAAGCGGATTTCATGAATTCCTTCCCGCAAGGCCATCACCTTGGCATAGGCTTGCGCAGAACATCCTTCGGTCGAGATCCTGAGGTTCGAAAGGGGTTCGAGGGGGATTTGCGCAGCAAGGAATGCGGATTTTTTCCCGGAATGGGTGATTCTGCCAGGAACCGTTTTTCCGGAAGACTGCTTTCCTTCCAGGAGATCCAGCAGGACTTCGAGCGCAGGATCGATCTTCGCCGGGTTTTCATCCTGATCGGGCAGGTCGAGGCGGTATTTGCCGCGGATTCCGCTGATCTCGTAGAGGTCCACCGGCTCCCGGATTCCCTTGAAAGGGACCGAAAAATGGTTGCGGACGACGGCTTCGGACTTCATGGCCTCCAGCGTCGAGCGGGTGACGAGGATCTGTCCGCCCACGGTGAAGGATTCGACTCGCGATGCGAGATTCACATTGCTGCCCACCACGGAATATTTGACCCTCATGTCCGATCCCACGTTTCCGGCGACCACCCTTCCGGTATTGAGTCCGAGCCCCATTTCCAGTTCCGGAAGGCCCTTTTCCCGATTGATCCCGTTGACCTCTTTCATTGCCTGCTGCATTTCGATGCAACAGGCGATGGCGCGGTCCGCATCGTCCTCGCGCATGGTGGGCGCACCGAACAGGATCAGGATCCCGTCCCCCATGAATTCGTTGATGGTTCCCTGATATTTGAAAATCACCTCGGTCATGACTTTCAGATAGTCGTTCAGCATGCCCACCACGGCTTCAGGAGAATAGGCTTCCGAAATGGCCGAAAATCCCCTGAGATCGGAAAAAACCACGGTGACTTCGAGAGATTTTCCGCCGAGTTCAAGTCCGTCCGGGGATTCGAGCAGCTTTTCGACCACCTCGTCGGACATGTACCTTCCGAAGGTCTTGCGGATGAACTGACTTTTGAGGTGAAGCTGGTTGGCCATGTAGGCCGCGACCACCGCGGCTGCGATGACGTAGCCGATTGCAGGCGGAACGGTGGGAATCCACCAGTTCGCCGCAGCCGAAAAACGGAATGCGAGAAACAGGAGAGACAGCGCGGCCGCTGCGGTTGCGAGGAAACCTCTCAGGGAGCGGACGAAATAGCCGGTGGATGCGCCGAGCAGAACCCAGCACCAGATCCAGAATTCCTCGACCGGATCGGCGAAGATGCGCACGGGTTGCGCGCCGTCGAGCGCGATCCTGAGCAACTGGCTGGTCGCGAAGCCGTGGAATTCGACACCGAACATGCTGTGCTGCTCGTTCGTCTGCTCGCTGAATGGAGTGTAGAAGAAATCGTTCACGCTGTTGGCCATCGAGCCGAGGATGACGATTTTGCCCTTGAACAGGGAAGGGGAAGCACGCCCGGAAAGGAGGTCCCCGAAGCTGTAGCGGGGAAAGCGCTTCGGCATGCCGGCATAGTCCATGAGAAACTGGTATCCCGCATCGTCGGCACCGGAATAGCCTCCGTCGTTTTTCAGGAAGGGCGGCACCAGCGTTTTCCCCAGCATGACTTCATCCGGATTTGCAGGATCCGGCCGGAGGCCGACTCCGAGCGGCGCAAGGTAATGCAGGGCGAGCTGCAGCGCGAAGGAAGTGTAATTGTCCTTGCCGTCGTCCATGAAAAGCATGCCGCGGCGGATTTTCCCTCCAGGATCGTCGACCATGTCGTTGAATCCGACCTGATCGGTATTTTCCAGCAGCTTCGGGGGCAGGACGCGGTTCTCCTTTCTGCCGAGCTTGGTGATCCAGACGATGTCCGGATTCCTTTTCAGGATCGCAGCGAATCTCGCCGATCCGGGCGGAACCGGAATGTCACGATAGATGTCGACTCCGATCGCCCTGGCGCCGCTGTCGGTGAGCTTTTCCAGGATTCTTGCGAGCAGTTCGTCGGAGGCGGGATAGCCGAAGGCATGGATGTCGCTTTCGGTGAATCCGATCAGCACCACCCGGTGGTCCAGAGGCTGCGCGGGACGGATTCTCAGACCGAAGTCGTAGGCGAGGAGTTCGACCGGCTGCAGCGTGCCGGAAATCCTCAGTCCGATCAGGATCGAAAACACCAGATTGGCGAGCAGGAAGCCCACCACGACCGGGCTCTTCAGCTTTTCCGAAAATTTCCTCATCCTACATCCAGTCGCCGATCATGAGGAAAGGCGCCCAGTATCCCGGGTGATGGAAGCGATCGTCCCGGATCAGGTCGACCTGCGCTTCCTGCAATGCTTTCGCCTTGGTTTCTCCCGGTTTTTTCAGGTGCTCGTAGAATTTCGCGATGAGCAGCGAAGAAGAACTGTCGTTGATGAACCAGAGCGAAGCGAGCGCGCTTCTTGCGCCTGCCTTGATCGCAATCCCGGCAAGGCCGAGCGCAGCCCTGTCGTCACCTGCCGCAGTCTGGCAGGCGGAAAGGGTGAGGAGTTCGAGCGGCTCCCTGCTGTAGCGGGTGGGGGCGATGAGGTTCTGCAACTGGTCCAGTGTCAGCTTTCCATTGTGGGTGAGGATGAAGGTCTGCGCGGAGTCCCCCTTGAACTGGCCGTGGGATGCGATGTGCACCACCGAAAAGGGTTCGTCGTGCATTTGCCTTTTCATGTTGGGGAGGATGTAGGATTCGTCCCGGAGCACGGTGGCATTCCTGAATTCGTTTCGGATCGAATCGAGTTCCTCGCCCACGTTGGGCAGGGCGGAGAATCCCTGTACCGGCTGGGTGAGACCGTTGAGCAGTACGCGCATCGGTTTTTCTGCGACCGGACTGGTTTCGGTGAGCGATACTCCGGGCGTGGTGGCGATGGCAAAACGCTCCACCAGAAACTGATGTCCGTCGTGGAGCGCGGACATGGGAATGGTGCGCAGCGGCCCGTCCGGAACGAAAACCAGGGTGTCGATCCGTCTTTTCGAAAGCTCGGGTGCGAAAGGCGCGATGAGCCAGGAATAGAGTTTCCCTGCATGGGGAAGATATTGGCGGGTGGTGCGCTTTTCGAGCAGCACCCTGAACTTGCGGATTTCCTCCGTGATCGCCTGCGCTCCTGCCGGCGCACGGAATTCCCTGATCCCGTCGTCGAAGGTCACCAGGATCTCCAGCCTGTCCGGCAGCAGGATCGGGTAGACGATCGCGGTGTGCTTCCCGTAGGATTCGCTGCCTTCGTTTCCGGATTGCCTTGCGGTCACGCAACTGTCCCGGAAATAATCCTGGAGTTCGGCGGTCTTGGATTTTTCGATCGTATTCCTTGCCTCGATGAGATATCGTTCCGCTTCCATGCCGCTCGCGGTGGAGGCCCGGTCGAGAAGCAGTTCGGCGAGTTCGAAATAAAGCGGTGCGTAAATCCTCCTGAAGGAGGATTCTCCGCTGGCATAGCTCAGGGTGAGGTCGTTGCGGATGGACTGCAGATTGGAGACGGAATTGCGGTAGGAGGCGATCGCCTCGTCCTTTTTCCCGAGCTCATTTTGCAGGCGCCCTTGCTGCCAGTACCAGCGGTAGAGGATTTCAGGCGCATTCACCTGTTCCGCTGCGAAGATGGCGCGGTGCGTGAGTTCCAGCGCTTCGCTCCGGCGTCCCGCTTTTGCGTAGAGCTTTCCGAGGAAACCCTGCGCATACGATTTGCTTCTCCCGTCCCCGATTCTTTCCGAAACGGCGAGCGCTTCCTGCAGCGCAGCATAGGCCGCCCCGTCGTCGGCTTTCGTTCCGCCTTCCGGAAATCCGTAAAGGTTGCCGATGCCGAGAAGAAGATTCGCCCTGACCTTTCCGTCCGGAAGATTTCTTGCGGAGGAGAGCGCTGCGGAAAGCAGGGAGGATGCGTCCCTGCCGTTCCGCTCCAGCGCGCGCGCCCCGTTCAGCCCGGCTTTTGCGGCAAGCTCTGCAGACCCCGACTTTTTGGCGATTTCCGCGCATTTCGCATAGTCCTGGGCGGCTTTTTCCGGATGGTTTTCGACCAATTCCAGATTTCCCAGGTTGTTCAGGGCGGAGGCCAGGATGTCCTGCCGGTGAACGGATTCGGCGAGGGAGATGCTTTCCTCCAGCTCGCTTCTGGCCGCATCGGTCATGCCCATCAACTGGTGGACATTGCCGAGTTCGTTTTCGATTTCCGCGCGGAGGGCGGGATTTTTTCCGGAGAGCTGCTTCGCCTGCTGCAAAGAAGCGGCGGCCCTGGCGTGAAATCCCTGCGCGTTGAGTCCCTTCCCTTCCAGGAAAAGAGTTTGCGCATCGGAGGCGAAAGCCGGAATCGAGATGGAAGCGATCAGGAAAAATGCAGTGAGGTGGCGCATGTCAGGCATGATCCGGCTTGAAGAACCGGTAATTCATCAGGAAGTGGATGCCCATGTCCTGCAGATCCCGCCTTCCTGTCACCGGGAAATTCCGGAAAGGCTTCGCCACATAGAGCTGGGACTGCCATTG
This sequence comes from Burkholderiales bacterium, assembly GCA_013044025.1. Classification (GTDB taxonomy): domain Bacteria; phylum Pseudomonadota; class Gammaproteobacteria; order Burkholderiales; family JABEVD01; genus JABEVD01. The sequence continues at coordinate 3,233 of JABEVD010000054.1, read as the reverse complement.
GGAGGTCGGATTCCACAGGATGCCGAGCCCTGCGCTCGCGATGTCTGCAGGCAGGTCCGCAGTGTGGTCGGTATTCCACCCCTTGCCGTAGTCGACGAAGCAGGCGAGCTGGGTCCGACTCGCCCCTTCCCGGTCGAAAAACACCGGCTTCCGGTATTCAGCGGAAAGGATGTAGCCGTTGTCACGGAGCAGTTGGGTTTCCCGGTATCCCCTCACCGTGCTGGCGCCGCCGATCCCGAGCTTTTCCAGGATCAGCAGGGATTGCGGAGTGTACTGGAGGTTGGCGAGCAGGATGATCTGGTCGCCCTGTTCGAGGCGCTTCGCCCACTGGCTCTGGGCGAGCCAAACGACGAAATGCTTGTCCGGCCCGGTATTGCCGACCTTGGGAAGAGCATTGGTGGTGCCGGCGGTGAAGGTCGAGCGAAGCGTGAAAACCTGATCCACCCCTCTCTCGTCCCATTCCTGGTAGAACCTCGCAATCTGTTCGGCGCTGGTGCCGTTGGGAATGCCCGGCGTGAAGGAAAATGGCACGCCGAGCATGAAGGTCTGGTTGGATCTTTCCTCGACGGAAAGACCGAGCAGCAAAGAGTTGCCCGGATGCCGGATCACCGGCCGCTCGAGGCTCACGGTCTTGCTCGACGAATAGCTCCTGATCGAAAGCTGGTCGAAGGGCGATTCGATCACCGCGAAATCGTTCTTCGAATAACCGATGCCGAGCAGGGTGTCCTGCGCATCGATCGGGATCGCGTAATGGATGGAGTAGTCGCTCACGCCCAGCGTGTATCCGTAGGATGCGTCGAGCGAATCCCCTCTTCCTGTCAGATCCCGATGCACGCCATGCAGCGTGGCATGGTAAGGGCCGACGCTCGGGGAAATGTGGTTGTCGAAGGTGAGATCGACCTGATAGGGGCGGGCTTCATGCACCGCAACGTCGAGCACGCTCCCGCCTTGCCGGGTACCCGGGGAGAGATTGGCGTTGATTTTCTCGATGAGGCTGTTTTGCTGCAACAGGCGCAATCTTTCCTGAAGGGCATTGACGTTGAGGGGAGGGCCGGCACCGAGAAGGATGCGGTTTCTCACGTAATCCACCTTCAGCCTGCGGGTTCCGGTCACGTTCACCGCATCGAGCTTGCCTTCCACGATCCGGAAAGTGACGACATGGTCCTTCACTTCCTGGTCGGGAAGGACCGCGCCGGAATTGATGAATCCCTTTTTCACGTAAAGCAGGGTGAGATCGTGGCGCAGCTTTTCGAGATCTGCCGAATCGACCGTCCTGCCCGTATATGGCGCGGCGACGGTTTCGAGTTCCTTCGAGGGAATCGCGCGGTTGCCGACGAAGCGGTAGGCGCGGACGAAGAGGCGAAAACCTGCGGAAATTTTTCCGCTTTGCGGCAGCGGTTTCACTGGAGGCAACGCAAGGGGGGAAGGTTTCACCGCTTCGTAATCGGGTGGGCGGTTGCGGTTCTGCACCTCACCGCCTTGCGGGGAAGGAAGCAACACGTCCGCTTCTGCACAACGGGTTGCAAGCACAAGCAGGATGGCGAGGCAGGATAACGATTTCAGTTTGAACATCCGAATTCCGTCGAGGCGAGATGCATGCGTGCTGCAGCGGGGGCATTGCCGATGGAGCTCGGCATCGGATCGTCAGGCGAGAAGGGCAGGCCGCCGCGCCCCGACAGGACGAATGTGCTGATATGCCCCTCGATCTGGGCTGCGCAGCGCTGCCTGAGCAGACCCAATGCGTCCAGGTAGACCATGGGGAGCGAAACCAGGCTGCCGTTGAGGTCGGTGAACTGGGAAGTGACCGTCACCGTTCCGCTCACCCCGAGGCGGGAGGAGGCGGTGATGTAGCTGTTTCCGGACTGGAAGAAGTTGTTCGAAACGAGATTGATGTTTCCGCCGTTTCCGCCGAAAGCGTTTGCGGTGATCGTGCTGCCGTTCAGAACGACGAAAAGCGGATCGATGGAAATGTTTCCGCCGTTGCCGAATCCGTTTCCGACGGTGGAGGTGATCTGGCTTCCCTGCAACCGGATGATGCTTTTTGCGATGATCTGCATGTTCCCGCCGTCTGCGATCGATGCGCCCGTGGTGATCGAACTGGAATCGAGCAGCAGGTTCAGTCCTGCGTCGAGCGAAATGTCACCGGCAAAGCCGCTTCCTGTGCTTTTCGAAGTGATCGAGGATCCCCCGCTGAGGGAGACCGACTGGAGTGCTTTCACGTCGATGAGACCGCCATATCCGGAATCCGTGGTGCCTGCATTGATTTGCGCCCCGCTGGAAAGGGATAGGGTGTCGGCTGCGACCTGGATGAATCCTCCCGGGCCCGCTCCGTTCGCGGAAGCGAGGATGCTCGCGCCGTCCATCGCGACGCTGCGGGCATCGATCACGATGTTGCCTCCCGCCCCGTTGCCCTGCGTGTCGGAATAGAGCGTGGCGCCGGAAGAGAGCGAAACCGCTCCGGAAACATTGAGGTAGATGCTTCCGCCGTTTCCGGACGAGAAGGTGCCCGCGTCGATGGTTGCGTTATGGTCGAGATTGAGCGATGCGCTCTGGATCGAGATGAGTCCGCCGTCGCCGTAACCTTGCACCTGTCCATAAATTCCGGAGGAATTTCCAGACGAATCCGTGCCGGAGAGGGAGACCGAATTTTTCGCCGTGACGAGGATGGATCCGAGGTTTCCCGTGGAGCCATTGGAACTGCTCACGTCGATCTGCCCGCCATGGGTCATGTTGAGCGAAGAGGCGGTGATCTGGATGATTCCGCCGTCTCCGCTTGCGGAGACCGATGCGATGATGCTTGCGCCGTCGATCTGCAGGGAATTTGCGCCGAGCAGGATGTTTCCGCCGGCGCCGCTCGCCTGGGTATCCGAATATAGCGTGGCCCCGGAAGTGAGGGAGGTGGTTCCGCTGGTCGTGATCTGGATGATTCCGCCGCTTCCGGAAGAGAAAGTTCCCGCGTCGATGGTGCCGTTTTGGCTGACGGAAAGGCTCGCCGCACCGATTTCGATGAGTCCGCCGTTGCCGATGCCGTTCACCTGCCCATAGATTCCGGAAGCATTGCCCTGTGCGTCCGATCCTGAAATGTCGATCGCGCCGCTGGCCGCGACCTGGATCATGCCGAGGTTTCCTGAAGTGCCTGCTGCGCTGCTCGATTCGATTTTTCCTCCGCCGGTCAGGGCAAGCGAGCCGGTCTGGAGGGAGACGTATCCTCCGTCCCCGGATCCCTTGACCTG
>JABEVD010000053.1 GCA_013044025.1 Burkholderiales bacterium | reverse complement strand
TTGCGCATCTTTCCGGAGATACGCCCGAAGAGCGCCTCGAATCCCTGGTCCTGCCAGACATCCGGCGCGCCTGCGATCTTTTCCTGCCCGTCCACGAGAAAAGCCATGGCGAGGACGGTTATGTGAGCCTTGAGCTTCCACCGAAAATCGCTTTCGACGAAGAGACCACCATCTCCGAAGCGATCCGGCTCGGCGATCTGGTGGGACGCCCCAACCTCATGATCAAGGTCCCCGCCACTCCCCAGGGAATTTCCGCACTGGAAAAACTCGTCTCGCTCGGAAGATCGATCAACGTCACCCTGATTTTCTCCCTGCACCAGGTATTCCATGTGCAGGAAGCCTATGTGAGGGGGATCGCAAAATGCAGCCATCCAGGCAAGGTGAGATCGGTCGCGAGCCTTTTCCTGAGCCGAATCGACACCCTCATCGACGGCATGCTCCCGGAAGACTCCCATCTCGCCGGAAAGACCGGCGTCTCGGTGGCCAAAGTCGCCTACCAGAGATATCTGGAACGATTCCATGGCGAAAAAAGGATTGCCGGAAACCCGCAGAAGCTGCTCTGGGCGAGCACCGGGACCAAGAATCCAGCCTACAGCGACCTGCTCTATGTCGAGCCCCTGATCGGACGCGAAACCGTCAACACCCTTCCTGACCAGACGCTGTCTGCATTCCTGCATCACGGAGTCGCGGAAGATGCGCTGGAGAGGGAAGTGGACGAGGCGATGATGCAGCTCGTCGAACTCGAACGCGCCGGAATCGATCTGGAGGCAGCCTGCAACCGCCTTTTCGAGGAAGGAATGCAGTCTTTCGACAAGGCCTACACGGAGCTGCTCTCGCTGGTTTCCTGATGCACAACGAGTTCATCCACCAGCAGCGCATCGCCTATTTCACCATGGAGATCGCGCTCAAAAGCGACATTCCGACCTACAGCGGAGGCCTCGGTGTGCTCGCGGGCGACGTGATCCGCGCAGGCGCGGACATCCAGTTGCCACTGGTTGCGGTGAGTCTCGTGAGCCGGGCCGGCTATTTCAGACAGCAGATCTCCAACGGACGCCAGATCGAGCATCCGGACATCTGGGATCCTGCCAGATGGGCGGTGCCGCTCGATGCAAAGATCGCGGTCAACATCGAGGGGCGCGAAGTCTGGGTGCGCGGCTGGCTTTACGTGCTGAAAGGACATCTGGGCGGTCAGGAACCCGTCATCCTGCTCGACACCGATCTGGACGAGAACCGGGAAGACGATCGGCAGATCACCCATTACCTTTACGGCGGGGACACCGTTTATCGCCTCAAGCAGGAAATCGTGCTCGGAATCGGCGGCCTGCGCATGCTGCATGCCCTGGGATTCCAGATCCGCCAGTATCACATGAACGAGGGCCATTCCGCGCTTCTTGCCCTGGAACTGTTGCGGCGTTATGCGCGCTTCGAGGACGAAGAAGGAATCGAACTCAGCTACGATATCCCGATGGTGAGGGAGCTGTGCAATTTCACCACCCACACGCCGGTGGAGGCGGGGCACGACAAGTTCCCTTATCCGCTCGTGGAATCGCAGTTGCGGGATTACATGGATTTCTCCGAGATCAGGCAGCTCGCCGGGGAAGATTACCTCAACATGACGCGCCTTGCGCTCAATCTCAGCGAATATGTGAACGGCGTGGCGATGAGTCATGCCAGGATTTCGCAGAAGATGTATCCCGGCTATCACGTGCATGCCATCACCAATGGAGTCCATCCCCACACCTGGACCTGCCGGAGTTTCGCCGCCCTTTACGACCGTTATCTTCCTGGATGGTGCCACGAGCCTCAGCTCCTGGTGCGGGTGGACCAGATCCCGGACGAACTCATCTGGGGAGCGCATGCAGAAGCGAAAGCAGCCCTTCTCGAAAAAGTCGAAGCGCTCTCCGGGATCCGTTTCGATCCCGACATCCCGGTTTTCGGATTCGCCAGAAGAATGACCGAATACAAGCGGCCCGACCTTCTTTTCTCCGACCTGGAAAGGATCAGGAGAATCGCGAAGAACCAGCCTTTCCAGCTCGTCATGGCAGGCAAGGCGCATCCGAAGGACGAGAATGGCAGGCGCCTCATCGCACTCCTGCACGAACACCTTGCCTCGGTTTCCGATTGCGTGAAATCCGCCTTCCTTTCCAATTACGACATGGATCTCGCCCTTTCCATGGTTTCCGGGGTAGACGTGTGGCTCAACACGCCGCTCAGGCCGCTCGAAGCGTCGGGCACGAGCGGCATGAAAGCCGCCTTCAACGGCATCCCCAGCCTTTCGGTGCTGGACGGCTGGTGGCTGGAAGGATGCATCGAAGGCGTGACCGGCTGGGCGGTCGGAGACGACTCGGACCGTTCCAACGGCACCGACGCCGGTTTCCTGTACGAAAAGCTCGAGAAAACCGTGCTTCCCCTATATCATGACGACCGAAAGGCATGGATCACGATCATGAAGAACGCGATCGGGAAAAACGCATCCTATTTCAACAGCCATCGCATGATGAGACGCTATGCGACGGAAGCCTACATACGCTGAAAAGACATGAATCTACTTGCAACCGAACTTTCCAATCTTGGATTTCTCCGCGTGTCCGGCGCGGACGCGGCCGAATTCCTGCAGAACCTGACCAGCAACGACGTGCGGCATCTCGACGACTCGACCGCGCAGCACAGCAGCCTGTGTTCCCCGAAGGGAAGGATGCTTGCCAGTTTCCTGCTCTTCAGGATGGGCGGGGATTACATCCTGCTGTTGCCTGCGGAAATGGTGGAAAAGGTGAAAAAGCGCCTTTCCATGTACATCCTGCGATCGAAAGTCTCGATCGAGGAAGCAACCCTTGCCGCGACCGGAGTCTCCGGCACCGGTTTTCCGCAAGGACTGCCGGAAAAGAGACTGGAAGTCGGCAAGACTTCTTCGGGAATCGCGATTCGTCTTTCGGAATCCAGGATCCTGTTCGTGAGCGAGTCAGGAGAAGGCAGCGCTGAAAACAAAACCTTCGGCACGGCCGATCTGCCTTACTGGGAAAGGCTGGAAATCCTCGAAGGCATTCCGACCATTTTTCCGGAGACGGAAGGACTGTTCGTGCCGCAAATGGTGAATTTCGAACTGATCGGCGGCGTGAGCTTCCAGAAGGGATGTTACCCCGGTCAGGAAGTCGTGACCCGCACCCACTTTCTCGGCAAGGTCAAACGCAGGATGGTGCTCGCCCATGTAGACTCCGCCATTCCGCCCTCTCCGGGAGAGGAGATTTATTGCGGAGAGGATGCGACAGGAACCGTGGCAAGATGCGCGGCTGACCCAAGGGGAGGCCATGACCTTCTCGCAGTGATCCAGATGGAAAACCGCGAAGGGGATCTTCATCTCAAGTCAGGCGACAAGCTGACTCTCCTGCAGATGCCCTATTCCCTGCCATGAGCTTCGATACCCTGCGTTTTGAAGGTGGACGCCTGGAACTCATCGACCAGAGAATCCTTCCGGGGAAAATCGAATATCCCGTTTACGACAATGCATCCGCTATTGCGGATGCGATCCGGAGCATGGTGGTGAGAGGGGCGCCCGCCATCGGATGCGCGGCAGCCTGCGGCATCGCGGTCGAAGCGATGCGTCTTTCGCACCTGGAATCAGGCGAGTTTCTTTCGAAAATGGAGCAAGCTTTCTCCGTTCTTGCGAAAAGCCGCCCCACCGCGGTCAACCTGTTCTGGGCGCTGGATAGAATGCGGGAAGCGATGAAGAAGGGGAAAATCCCTTCCGAAATCGCAGCGACCCTGGAAGCCGAGGCGAAATCCATTGTTCGCAGGGATGTCGAGGACAACCTCGCCATGGGGAAACATGGCGCCGAGCTCGTCCCGGAAGGCGCGAGGATCGTCACTTACTGCAATGCCGGAGCGCTCGCAACCGCAGGGCACGGCACGGCGCTCGGCGTGATCCGGAGCGCAAGAGACAGGAAAATTTCCGTTTATGCCTGCGAAACGAGGCCCCTTCTGCAGGGCGCGAGACTCACTTCCTGGGAGCTTTCCATGGAGAAGATCCCGGTGACGCTGATCTGCGACAGCATGGCGGGTTATCTCATGCAAAAGGGAGAGATCGACATCGCCATCGTGGGCGCGGACCGGGTCGCAGCGAATGGAGATGTGGCGAACAAGATCGGAACCTATACGCTTGCGGTGCTGGCAAAGCGTCACGGCATTCCCTTTTATGTCGCCTGTCCGATTTCCACGATCGATGCGAAAACGCCGACCGGATTCGAAATTCCGATCGAGGAGCGGGATGCGTCCGAAGTGCGGGGATACCGGGATGTCGAATGGGCGGCGGATGTCCCTGTGCGGAACCCCGC
>JABEVD010000052.1 GCA_013044025.1 Burkholderiales bacterium | reverse complement strand
GTGGTCTTGCCATGATCGACGTGGCCAATCGTGCCAACGTTCACGTGCGGTTTCGTCCGCTCAAACTTGCTCTTTGCCATGATGGTTGTCTCCTGACATCAAATGTTTGCTACTACATGAAACTGGAGCCCATGACCAGGATTGAACTGGTGACCTCTCCCTTACCAAGGGAGTGCTCTACCACTGAGCTACATGGGCAAATCTGGAGCGGGTGAAGGGAATCGAACCCTCGTCGTAAGCTTGGAAGGCTTCTGCTCTACCATTGAGCTACACCCGCAAATCCTCTTCCGGAATTTCTTCCAGCGCAAAAATCTGGTGGAGGGGGAAGGATTCGAACCTTCGAAGGCAGAGCCGTCAGATTTACAGTCTGATCCCTTTGACCGCTCGGGAACCCCTCCTGAGCGAAACCGCTAATTCTACAGATGGGAACCGGGTCCGTCAACACCCTCGTCCTTTTTGTTCCCCCTGACGAATCGCGGGTCGTATTTTAACCGATAATTGAAAAATTGCACACCTTGTCCATGCATCGATGTTCGCGATCTTTCTTTTCACCGGTCTTGTTTCCGGTTTTCTGGCAGGCCTTCTGGGCGTGGGCGGCGGCATCGTGAATGTCCCCGCGCTCGATTTTGCCTTTTCCGGAACGCCCCATTCCATCCATTCCGCGGTTGCCACCTCACTTGCGGTGATTTCCTTCACTTCCTTCCTCAGCCTGCGCATCCACAACCGGAAACAGGCGGTGCGCTGGGATGTGTTCCGCAGCCTCACTCCGGGCATCCTCGCGGGAACCTTCGCCGGATCCCAGATCGCCATCCATCTCCCACCCCATCTCCTCAGAACCTGCTTCGCGCTTTTCGTCATGACCGCCGCAGTCAGGATGTTCCTTGGCGGGAGCATGCGCGCATCGGGCAGCGCCCCCGGAGCTGGCGGCATGACGGCTGCGGGATTCGTGATCGGCGCCATTTCCACCCTCGTCGGAATCGGCGGCGGTTCGCTCACCGTTCCCTTCCTTTCCTGGTGCGGACTTCCGCTCATCGAGACGATCGGCACTTCCGCAGCGATCGGCTTCCCGATTTCCTTCGCAGCCACCTTGCAGTATGCGGCGGAAGACTTCGACCTTTCATCGCTGCAGGAATTCCACCTCGGACTGATCCACCTGCCCGCCCTCGCCCTCATCGTCTCCGGTTCCCTGATTTCGGTCCCCTATGGCGCGCGCCTCGCCCACCGCCTCCCGGTCCCCCTGCTGCGCAGGCTGTTCGCAATCCTGCTCGCGCTGGTGGGTGTAAAAATGCTGATCTCTTCTGTCACTTTGCCGTCATTCTCCTAGAATAGAATCTTTGCTGACTTGGAAAGGATGGGCATGAAGGAACTCGAACTGCTGAATGCATGCTGGCGCGCCTGCAATTATCTTGCTGCCGGAATGATCTACCTGAGGGACAATCCGCTGCTCTCCGCCCCGCTCGAACCCGCGCATCTCAAGAAGCGGCTGCTCGGCCACTGGGGATCGAGCCCCGGCCTTTCCTTCGTCTACCTGCACATGAGCCGCCTCATCGTGAAATACGATCTCGACGCGATCTTCCTCGCGGGCCCGGGTCACGGCGCACCGGGCGTGCTCTCCCCGGTTTACCTCGAAGGAAGCTACGGCGAGATTTATCCCAACAAGGGGGAAGGAATCGAAGGCATGCGCCGGTTCTTCCGCGAATTTTCCTTTCCCGGCGGAATCGGCAGCCACTGCACGCCGGAGACCCCGGGTTCGATCCACGAAGGAGGCGAACTCGGCTACAGCATCTCGCACGCATTCGGCGCAGCTTACGACAATCCGGATCTCGTCGTGACCGTGGTGGTGGGCGACGGAGAATCCGAAACCGCGCCGCTTGCCACCTCCTGGCATTCCAACAAGTTCCTCAATCCTGTCCGGGACGGCGCCGTGCTCCCGATCCTGCATCTCAACGGCTACAAGATCAACAATCCGACCCTGCTCTCGCGCATCTCCCATGAGGAAATCGAATCCCTGTTCAGGGGTTACGGCTGGTCCCCCCGCTTCGTGGAGGGTTCAGACCCCATGGAAATGCACGAAAAAATGGCGGAAGTCATGGAGGAATGCATCCTGGAAATCAGAAAGATCCAGGAGCAGGCCAGAAGCTGCGGCCAGGCTTTCCGCCCCTTCTGGCCGATGATCGTGCTGCGCTCTCCGAAGGGCTGGAACGGACCGAAGGAAGTCGACGGCAGGAAAGTGGAAGGATTCTGGCGCGCGCATCAGGTGCCGATTTCCGACGTGAAATCCCCGGAACATTTCGCGCTCCTCGAGGCCTGGCTCAAAAGCTACCGGCCGGAAGAGCTTTTCGACGCAGACGGCAGGATCCGGGAGGAGCTGAAAAGCTTTTTCCCGAAAGGGAACCGGCGCATGAGCATGAATCCGCACGCCAACGGAGGTCTGCTGCGACGCGCGCTCTTCATGCCAGATTGCAGGGATTATTCGATCGCAGTGCAGAATCCGGGCAGGATCCTGCATGAAAACACCCGTCCGCTCGGAAAACTGCTGAGGGACATCATGAGCACGAACCGGAACAATTTCAGATTGTTCGGTCCGGACGAGACCACTTCCAACAAGCTCGACGACGTCTACTCGGCAAGCGGCAAGACCTGGCTCGCAGAAATCCTCCCCGAAGACGAAGGAGGAAGCGAGCTCTCTCCCGAAGGGCGGGTGATGGAAATGCTCTCCGAACACACCCTGGAAGGATGGCTGGAAGGGTATCTGCTCACCGGCCGCCACGGATTCTTTTCCACCTACGAAGCCTTCGTGCATGTCATCGACTCGATGTTCAACCAGCATGCGAAATGGCTGGCGATGTCCGAGGCGGTTTCCTGGCGAGCCGCGATCTCCTCGCTCAACCTGCTCATCACTTCCACCGTCTGGCGCCAGGACCACAACGGATTCACCCATCAGGATCCAGGATTCCTCGACCTGGTGGTGAACAAGAGTCCTGAAGTGACCAGGATCTACCTGCCCCCGGACGTGAACTGCCTGCTATCCATCGCAGATCATTGCCTCAAAAGCGAAAATTACATCAATGTCATCGTCTGCGACAAGCAGAAGCACCTGCAGTATCTCGACATGGATGCCGCGATGGAACACTGCGCAAAGGGAATCGGCATCTGGGACTGGGCGAGCAACGACGAAGGCGTGGAACCGGACGTGGTGATGGCCGCATCGGGCGACATCCCGACCAAGGAAGCGCTCGCCGCGGTGGATCTGTTGAGGCAGAATTTTCCCGAACTCAAGGTGCGTTTCATCAACGTGGTCGACCTCTCCAAGCTCACCCCGGAATCGGAACATCCGCACGGCCTCACCGATCTGGATTTCGACAGCCTGTTCACCCTGGACAAGCCCGTCATCTTCAATTTCCACGGCTATCCCTGGCTCATCCATCGCCTCGCCTACCGCAGGAACAATCACCGCAATTTCCACGTGCGCGGCTACAAGGAAAAGGGCAGCATCAACACCCCGCTGGAACTCGCCATCCGCAATCAGATCGACCGTTACAGCCTGGTCATCGACGTGATCGACAGGATTCCGGAATTGAAGGTGGCCGGTGCCCATGTCAAGGAAAGGATGAGAAAACATCAGATCGAGTGCAGGAATTACGCTTACGAGCACGGCGTGGATCTTCCGGAAGCGGACGGCTGGACATGGCCCTATTGAACTTGCTCGCGGTCAACAGCGGATCGTCCTCGCTCAAGGCCGCCCTGTTCCTGAAGGACGGATCGAGGCGCAATTTCGCCTACCATCATTCGAACGATCCTGAAGAGGCTTTCGACAGCCTCATCCGGGACACTCGGGATGCGCAGCCGGATCTCGTCGGTCACCGCTTCGTGCACGGGGGCGAAATTCCGGATTCGGCGAGGATCGTCGACGCTGCGGAATTTTCGAGACTGGAATCGCTGGTACCGCTCGCCCCCCTGCACCTTCCGGGAAACCTGCTCGGCATCGAGCTTTGCACAAAGCATTTCGATGCGCCGCAAATCGCCTGCTTCGACACTTCCTTTCATTCGACCATGCCGGAAATCGCAAAGCGTCTTCCCGTTCCCGGGCGCATCCGGCGCTATGGATTCCATGGCCTCAATTACGCGCACATCGCGAAAAGGCTGCCGAAAATCCTGGGGGAGGCCGCGCATGGCAAGGTGGTGGCGGCGCACCTGGGTAGCGGAGCGAGCCTTTGCCTCATGGACGATCTCGAGTCCCGCGACACCAGCATGGGGTATTCTCCTGCCGGGGGCATCGTGATGGGCACCCGATGCGGAGACCTCGATCCAGGCGCGATGCTGGAGCTTTGCAGGATTCACGGGCTCGAAGCGCTCACCGACCTCGTCTACCATGGAATGGGCCTCCTCGCCCTCTCCAGCGGAGAGAGCGCGGAAATGAAGCAGCTCCTTTCGAGCAATACGAAGCAGGCGAAATTTTCCGTGCAGTATTTCTGCCGCGAGGTGAGCGGGAAAATCGGCTCCTTCGCTGCGAAAGCGGGCGGGATCGACGCGCTCGTATTCAGCGGCGGAATCGGCGAGCATTCGCCGAAAGTCCGCGAAATGGTCACGAAGCCGCTCGGATTCATGGGCTTCAGACTGGACCGTGAAGCCAACGAAGCCGGACTGGAAATCATCTCCTCAGCCGATTCGAAGCCGGTACTGGTGCTTTCCGCAGACGAGGAAGCGGAAATTTTCGACCTTTGTCTCAGTATTGCGGGACCGTACGTTTCGTGCCAGTGAGCTTTTGCAGCATGCGATCGCCGGAGAGCACGACGAGTATGCGCTTTTCCAGGTCCTCCGGGTGGGGTCTGACGAGCCCTTCGGTCAGGGTGTCGAGCATCATGCCCGGAACGGGCTCGAGCCTTGCCGACTCGATCTCGGGAATGTCACCGAGTTCGTCGACCAGCATCCCGAACACGGATTGCTGCTGGGATGCCCTGACGACGACGATCTGTTTTCCGGAAGTTCCGCCCCCCGGCAGGAAACAGGCGGGATCGAACACCATGATCGCCTGGTCCCGATACAGGATGCACCCTTTCACCCAGGCGGGCATGCCGGGAATGGAGGTCACCGGCGTGTAATCCATCGCCTCGAGAACCGAACTCGAGCGCAGACCGTACCAGTTTCCTGAAATGTTGAACGTGGCGATCTCGACCGTCTCCCCGCCCTGCGCCCGCTTCATGGCATAAGGCGCCGCGGCATGTGCGGAAAATTCGCCTGGCTGTGCGATTCGATCCGAAAGCGGCACGAGCACGATGGCGACGATATCGTTGCGGTAGGCATCCTTTTCGCCCTTGTATTCGCGGTATCCGGAGGACATGCGCGAACCTGCGGCGAAATATCTACCCGCATATTCGACGATGTCGCTGTAGCCCGCGCCTGCTTCGAGATCGAGGAATTTCCTGCCGATTTCGATCTTCCCCGCGCAGTGTTCATCGGTGCTGGCAACGATGCGGCCGTCGCGCTCTGCAAAAACCGCGAAAGCGCCCTCCACGACGTTGCCGTCCTCGCCTCTGGGCAGGGCTTCCTCGAGCATGGCTGCGAACTGCGGCGCGGAATCGAATACCAGCGCCACGCCACCCAATGGACTTTCGCCGTCCCGGATCGCTGCGCAGTAGACATAGGTTTCCTGACCGCAATACAGATCGCTGGGTGCGAAATCCGATACGCAATAGCGCTGGGAATCGGAAAGCGAGAGGGTGCGCCTCACCCAATCCTCATCGAGCTTCACGCCGACCATGTCGCCGTATCCGGGATTGGATACGGCCACGACGCGTCCGGATGGGTCGAAGATCAGGATGTTCGTATACACGGTATAGAGTGCATTGATTTTTCCGAGTATCGCCGTGAGCCGCGCGCGGTCCGCCCCGCCACGCATTTCGTCGATGAACGCGGAGGTCAGCGCCCACCAGCGGCAGTCGTTCGCCCGCTCGTAGAGATTCCTGTCCATGATGTCTATGGCAAGCGAAGCCTGGGATGCGCAATCATAGAGCACGGAAGAGAGCACCGTCTCGTAAAGATTTTCGGTCGACTGGCTGAAGACATTGCGCGTCCTCGAACCGGTACTGCCGATCTCCCAGAGCAGAACCTTGGCGAAAGAGGCGTTGAGCGCATGGTTTTCCCTGGATAACCAGACATTGCCGTTCCATACCGCCCTGTTGAGCTCGCGTTGTATGCTCGCCGCGCGCAGCGGAATATCGCGCAGTTCTCGCGAGAACAGTGTCGCCGTGCCCAGCACGCCTTCACGGATCTGCTTCGGCACCTGATCGAGTTCATGGGCGACCGCCATGTCGAAAGCATGATTCAGGGGCGCCAATGCATGGCCCACCCATCCCGGACCGGCATAGCCCTGGTAAGCCCGGGTCTCGCTGGTGGTTGCAAGATATTCGCGTCCTGCGAAACGCACGATGCTGCACTCGTCGCCGCGCACCGGATCGAGCTTCGCACCACGCGGAAACTGGTGGGGGTCGCTGCTCGCGATCACCCTGCCTTCCTCGTCGAGGAGGGTGATCACCGTCCAGTCTTCCCTGCCGATGAGCCCCTGGAAAATCCGCTCGCACTCGTCCTGCAGCCGGAAGCACAGGCAAAGCACGCCGACCGGGAAGGATCCGTCCGGCGACATCACCCTGTAGGAATAGATGAGCGACGCAGCCTCACCCGGAAAAAGATCGGTTGCGCGGAATGTTTCCACGTAATGCCGGTCGGTTGCGAGCGACTCTTTCACCAGAGGATCTTTGGACATCCTGCCTTCGCCGCCCGATAACTGGGCGAGCACTTCGCCTTCGGGTGAAAGCAGGATGATGTCGTGATAAACGGAATACTTGCGAACGTATTCGTCGAAGCGCCTTTTGAGCCCGGCAAGATCCCGCTCTTCCGGATTTGCGGCGAACGCCCTGATATCGCTGTCGGTCGCGAGAAAACCGATGTCCGCGGTACGCTCGAAAAGGTTGCGGACCAGGATGTCGATGGCGACCCTGGATGCGGACTTCAACCCCAGCACCGCTTTTTTCCTGAGTTCGACCGCGAGTTGCTCGATCAGCACTTCGGCGAGTTTGCTGAAATCGTTCCGCATCCCGGTGATGTCCGTTCCCGCACACAGGAGCTGACCGAGCAAGGTGAGGTTGTCGTATACCGACTGGATTTCCCTGAGCCTCTCCTGATCCCAGGCAAGGCCGCTCATGAATTTTGAAAGATAGCGGATATCCGCATGCTTCGACAGACTTCTCATGGACCGCTCCAAATCTTGCATCAGCACTCTGAATAGCAAGATTCGATCCAGGCATCAAATGGACGAATAACGAATTGTATTCAATCCATTATCCGATCAAAATCCGGATCGCGCGAAAATTCATGCACCGTAACGGTGCATCAAGAGACAGCCATTCTTTCGAAAAGGCGGGTGATGTCGCTTGCCGCCATCGGCTTGCTGAACACATATCCCTGGATCAGATCGCAACCGTGCGCAAACAGCATTTCGGACTGCTGATAGCTCTCCACCCCTTCCGCCACCACTTCGAGTCCGAGCTTTTGCGCAAGCAGGATGGTGGAAATGGTGATCGCCTTGTCGTTCATGTCCACATCCATGTCCTTGATGAAGGAGCGGTCGATCTTGATCTGGTCGATGGGGAAAAGCTTGAGATAGGAGAGGGAGGAATAACCGGTACCGAAATCGTCTATGGAAAGGCGGATGGAGTTCGCCTTCAGATTCCTCATGATGCCGATGACTCGCTCGGGATTGGCCATCGCCATGCTCTCGGTGATTTCGAGTTCGACCTGGCTCGTCCTCACCCCCGCCTCGCGGATGATTTCCCCGACCGAATCGACGAATCCATCCTGGAGAAACTCCGGGGACGAAACATTGACCGAGACCCTGAGGTCTTGCATGCCGCGTTCCACCCATCTCGCCAGATCCGCGCAGGCGGTCTGCAGCACCCATTTGCCGATTTCCAGGATGAGCCCGGTTTCCTCCGCGATCGGAATGAACCTCGCGGGAGAAACGAATCCGAATTCCGGATGGTACCAGCGGATCAGCGCTTCCAGCGCCCTCACCTTTCCGTCCGCTGCGATCTGCGGCTGATAGTGCAGCTCGAATTCCCTGTTTTCGAGCGCGGTGCGCAAACCGTTTTCGAAGCGGAGACGTTCCGCGCTCTTCACGGTCATCCCCGCATCGAAAAACCGGTATCTTCCCCCGCCCGAGCTTTTCGCCTGGTACATGGCGGTATCGGCATTTTTCATGATGGCGTGGATGTTGTCCCCGTCCTCCGGAAAAATGCTGATGCCGACGCTCGGGGAGCTGAACAGGTTGATTCCATCGACGAAATGGGCATGCGAAAGATCCTTCACGATATTCGCCGCGATCGCTTCGACTGCGGAAATCGTTTCCGCCTCCTGCAGCAGGACGACGAACTCGTCCCCGCCGAACCTGGCGACGATTTCCCTTTCCCCGACCGTCTTCCTCAACCGGTCCCCGACCTTGACGATCAGTTTGTCGCCGATGTGATGGCCGAGCGTATCGTTGATGATCTTGAAACGGTCCAGATCGATGAACATCAGCGCCACGCCGGCATTGTTTCTTCTCGCCCTGGCAAGCGCCTGCTCGAATTGGGAAAGCAGACTGAAGCGGTTGGGAAGGCCGGTGAGCGGATCCTGATAGGCGAGCTTCTCGATCTCGCGTTCCGCACGTTTCAGTTCGGCGATATCCGAAAAGCTGCCGATGAAATTGACGACTTCTCCCTGCTCGTTGCGGACGACCGCGATGGAGAGCCACTTCGGGTAGGTTTCGCCGTTTTTCCGCCGATCCCAGATCTCGCCCTGCCAGTACCCCTCATCGAGCAGGCGCTTCCACATCGCCTGGTAAAACTCCCGGCTTTGCAGCCCGGAGGAAAGCATGCGCGGATTTCTACCGGCCACTTCGTCGAATCGGTAGCCGGTGAGCCTCGTGAAGGAAAGATTGACCTTTTCGATGCGGTTTTCGGCATCGGTGATGATGATGCCTTCCCCGCTGTTCTGGAACACCATGGCGAGCAGCTTGAGCTGTTTTTCGGAGGCCTTTCTCGCCGTGATGTCCCTCAGGAAACAGACGATGAGGTTCGATCCCTGCTGACAGGTGGCGCTCACCTCCACGTCGATGAGCTCCCCTCCTTTCGTCCTGTGGCGGGTCTCGAAAAGATCCGAACCTTCCTTCAGCACCTTCGCGATGTGCGCCGCCACTTCCTCCGGCTGCTCGTTCGCCTCGATGTCGGAAACCCGCATGGAAAGCAGCGCTTCCCGGGAATATCCGCTCATGAAGGAATATCTTGCGTTGACGTCCAGCAGCCTGCCGGTTTCCTGCTCCACCACCCAAAAACCGTCCACCGTGCATTCGAGGATGGTCCGGTAGCGGTTCGCCGCATCCAGATAAGCCTGCTCCGCGCGCTTCCTGGCGCTGATGTCCTCGATCTGGCAGACGAACCAGGGCGCGCTTTCGCCTTCCTTCATCCGGTTGACCCGGATCGAGGTCCAGACGGTATTGCCGCCCCTGTCGAGGCAACGCATTTCCATCCGGAAAGATTCCGCCCTGCCTTCCAGCAGCGCCTGCATCTGCAAGGCGAGGATCTCGCGATCCCCGGGATGGACGATCTCGCGCAAATTCATGCGCTCCAGATCTTCCCGGGTATGCCCCAGCATGTTGCAAAAGGAACCGTTCACCCTGGAAAGATGTCCTTCCTGCGTCAGGAAAACGATCCCGACCGGAGCACCGGAAATGAGGCATTCGAGCAGGGAATCTTCCTCCCTTTTTTCTCCATCCTGTCTGGAAAACCCTGCTCCTGGCGCAAGCGCCCTGATTGCATGGACAAACTTATTCCTGGTTGCTCCGCTCCCCACAACGTTCCCCTTGCGCCATGGCAGGCCACTCTGATTGATTTGTCACAGTATCGCAGGATCCGCGAAATTCCGATAGCGGAACCAGCGCGCGGAGATAGGGGCGATAAATGGAGTCTGCGAGCAGCAGATGCTCGACCAGCATTTTTTCGATCGAAAGCGCCGCATCGATCCACTGGTACATCGTCTCATGATCATGCGCCGACTCCAGGATTTCGTCGATGCGTTGCGAAATCGAACGATGCTTCAGGGCATGTAAAGCGAATTCTGGATATCCCTGCCCCCGCAGGAATGTTTCCTCATGCTCGAAATGAAGCAGGCTCGCTTTGAGCAGAAGCTGCAAATTTTTCCTGATTTCAGGAAGCTCCGTCCTGTCCACGATCGATTTCATCAGTCCTTTCGCGAGCACGATGAAATGCCGATGTTCCTCGTCGATTTCCGGCCATCTCGAATCCAGTTCCTCGCTCCATTGCAGGGTGAAACTGTCCATTTTTCCCTCCCTCAGTCCGGGAAAACATAACCCCGATGCCGCACCATTTCGAGCAGCGCATCGACCACCTTTTCATCGTATTTCGTGCCGCGTCCGGATTCGATCTCCTCCAGCATGACCCCGATGCCCAGGGCGGGGCGATACGGGCGGTGGGAAATCATCGATTCGGCCACGTCGGCCACTGCGAGGATCCTGGCTTCCGGCAGGATTTGCCCGCCCTTCAGCCCGAAAGGATAACCGCTTCCATCCATGCGCTCGTGGTGCTGCAGGATGATGGATGCGATGGGAATGGGAAATTGCACATTCTGCAGGATCTCGCTCCCGAATCTCGCATGCTCCTTCACCAGATTGAATTCGACCTGCGCAAGCCTCCCCGGTTTGGAAAGGATGTCCGCAGGAATCGCGATCTTCCCGATATCGATGACCAACCCGATCAACTGAAGCTCCCTGCACTTCTCCTCCGACCATCCCATGGACCGGGCGATATCGGCTGCGATCAGGCCGACTCTGCGCTCGTGCCCTGCGGTGAACGGGTCGCGCATTTCCACCATGCCGGAGATGGCCATGAGCGTGCCTTCCATCGAGGCTTCCAGTTCCTTCACGTAATGCGCGATTCTTTCCTCGCTCCTTTTGCGCTCGGTGATGTCGAGCACATAGGCGATCCGGTTCGAAGAACGTCCATCCTCCTCATGCAGAGTCGTGGCGTCGATGAGCACCGGAAAGCGCCTCCCGTCTTTCGCCAGATGCTCGCTTTCGAAAACTGCATGGCCTTCCCTGTCGAGGAGCGAGATGGCGCTTGCGACCTCCCTGGCCAGTTCGGGAGGAAAGACGCTCATCACCGGCTTGCCAGTCAGCTCCCATGGCTCGTAGCCGTGCTCCCTGGCAAAAGCCGGATTGACTGCAAGGAAGATATTGGAAACCGCATCCGAAATCGCAAGGCCCAGTCCTGATTTCTCGAAAGACTCCGCCCACAGTCTCAACTGGTCCCTGGCCATCTTCCTTTCGTTGATGATTTGCGCATAAAGGATGATGCCGCCCACGCTTTCGTCCGCATTTCGCCAGGGCCACATTTCCCAATCCAGCCAGAAAACCGAGCCGTCCTCACGCTCGAACCGGTCTTCTTCGTACCTGGAAACTTCCCCCTGCATTCCCCTTTCGATCAGACTGTTCCAGCGATCCGGAATGTCCGGAAAAAATTCATGGTGAGAATGACCGACGATGTTCTCCACTTCGATACCGTAATCGCTGAGCCAGCGGCGGCTTGCCGCCATGTAGCGCATTTCCCGGTCGAACATGGCGATCGCGACCGGCGCATGTTCGATGAATAGATGAAGCCTCTCCTCGCTCTCCATGACCGCGAGTTCCACCATTTTTCTTTCCGTGATGTCCTGGATCGCCCCCCTCACCTTGACCACCCTGCCTGCTGCGACGACAGGGTGACAGATCGTCCTCACCCATCGGCTCTTTCCCTTTGCCGTGACCAATTCCAGTTCGAGATCATAAGGGGTGCCCCGGGCCACTGCTTCGGCTACGGCACGCCCGATGCGGATGCGGTTCTCCCCATGATAGAAATCCAGACCGAAACTCGCGCTCGCTGCGGTTTCCGGATCCACTTCGTGAATCCTCGCAACTTCTTCGGTCCATTTTCCATTTCCTGTCGCAGGATCGAATTCCCATCCGCCCACATGCGCGAGATTGCCCATTTCCTGCAACAACTGATCCTGTTCGATGAGCTTCTGTTCGCTCCTGACCCGATCGGTGACGTCGTCCATGCTGCCGATCAAAAATTGCGTCTTTCCTGCATCGTCCTTCAGGGCGGAAATGCTGGATCTCGCCCAGAAAAAGCTTCCGTCCTTCCTGACATAGCGCTTTTCGATGATGAAAGGGCCGCTCACCAGGTCTTCCCCGGAACTTGCCGTCACGACCGGATCTTCCGGATGACCCAATTCTCCGATTTCCATTCCGAGCAATTCTTCCAGCCGATAGCCGAACATCAGCATGGCCATCTTGTTCGCCTGGAGGATGCGATCCGTTTCCGGATCGATCGCCAGCACCGCAGTGGGCAGATTTTCGAAAAGAAAACGGTATCTCGATTCGCTTTCGGCAAGTGCTTCCTCGGCCCTGATGCGCGCCTTGCGTTCGCGGCTCCGTTCCGTGCTGCGCTCGATCGCAGGACAAAGCCTCAGCAGATCGTCCTTGAGAATGAAATCGGCAAGTCCTTCCCTGAACAGGGAGAGATAGGCATTCTCCTGCAGGGAGCCGGAAACCACGATGACGGGGACATCCGGAACCTTTTCCCGCAGAATTTTCAGGATTTCTTCGAAGGAAATTTTCGGCAGGGAATAATCCGTGAGCACGGCATCCCAGCATCCTTGCTCCAGGGCGTGCAACAATCCTTCGGCATCTTCCACCCGCAGGATTTCCGCATCCAGGCCCTGATTCGCAATGTGGCGCGCGATGAGACGCGCATCCGCCGGATTGTCCTCGATGTGGATCAGTCTCGTCATGAATCAGCCCTTCGGCGGTTCGTTGGTCATCAGCCAGTAGACGCCCATGTTGGCGACCGTCTCGGCAAACCGGGTAAAATCGATCGGCTTTCTGACGAAGCTGTTGGCGCCGGATTCGTAACTTTTCAGCCGGTCGCAATCCTCGTCCGAAGAAGTCAGCATGGCGACGGGAATTCTGCAGGTAGCAGGATTGCTCCTGATGCGGGCGAGCACTTCCAGCCCCGAAAGTTTCGGCAAACCGATGTCGAGCAACACGATGGCAGGCGGCTCCTCGCCTTTGCGTCCTGCATATTCTCCCTCCGCGAAAAGATAATCGAGCGCCTGCTGACCGTCCCTCACCACGTCGATCCTGTTTGCAAGATTGACTTTCCCGAGCGCCCTCAACATCAGTTTTTCGTCCTGGGAATTGTCCTCGACGATCAGCAGCGATTTCATCCTTGCCCTTCTCCCAATGTGAAACAGAATGTCGCCCCCTTGCCGGGCTCCCCCCATGCCTCGATTTTACCGCCATGGCGCCGGACGATCCGCTCCGCAGTGGCCAGCCCGATGCCGATTCCCGGAAACTCGTCTTCCCTGTGCAGGCGCTGGAAAGGCTTGAACAGGCGCTCGCGATGCCTCATGTCGAATCCCGCCCCGTTGTCCGCAACACAACATCTTCGAGTTCCCTGATTTTCTTCCGAATAAACCCTGATTTCAGGGTGTTCCGTTTTTGCCGTGTATTTCCAGGCATTCCCCAGCAGGTTCTGCATGACTGCGCGCAGCATGCGCGCATCGCCCTTCGTCTTCATTCCCGGTTCGATCCCGATTTCTACCCTTTTGGAAGGTTCGGTAACCCGCAATTCATCGATGACCGATTCGGAGATCGCCGTGAGATCGATGTCATCCCGCCCGATTTCCCCTCTCGTGATTCTGGAAAGAGCCAGTATCCCATCGATGAGTTCGGCCATCCTTTTGCTGGCGGTAGTGATCTCGCCGAGAAATTCCTTTCCTTCCCCATCCAGTTTCTCGCCGTAATCTTCCACGAGCGCCTGCGAAAAGCCGTTCATTGCGCGCAATGGTGCGCGCAGGTCGTGCGAGACGGCATAAGCGAAAGCATCGAGTTCGGCATTGGCCGCCTGCAGCGCGGCGGTCCTTTGTTCGACCCGGCTTTCGAGTTCTGAATTGATGAGGCGATTTTCCAGAAGCGCGCTTTCCAGTTTTTCGTTGAGCCCCTGAAGATCGCTGCCGAAGCGCAGGAAATATCCGACGATGTACAGGAAATTGATCACGGAAAGGGCGAAGATCGCCGATTGCACCAGGCGGATCCAGTAAGCATGCGCAACCGATTTTTCCTGGAGATCGTAAGTCAGCGCATTGAGCAAGGCAAGCAGGGCATCGTTTCCTGCGCTCATCCTGTTCAGCGCCTCATCGAGCACATGGTCCGGAAGCGGCTGTTTTTTCGATAGATAGGGCAGGATTTCCCTGCCGACTCCATTCCAGATCGCCTCTGCATTTCCCGCCAGCTTCTGTCCGGAAGGAGGCAAGGCTTCGAGGCGCACCGGCTTTTCATCCCCTCCCGCCACGATGCCGCCGCGTAGAAACGCTTTCGTCACGCTGCCGAAGACGGAAGCCGAAACGAAGAGATCGGCCTCATAGGAGCGGTATCCCGCCCTGATCAGCAAAAGATCCCGTGAAATCCTCTGCGAGAGCATTCTCTGTCGCCCGGCGAGGTTGATCGCGATCGAATCCCTCACCAGCCGCTCCGAAAGACGGAAATTGATGACCAGCACGCTGAAATCGAGCATCAGGAATACGAAAACGTAAAGCAGCGCCTTCGTCGGCCTGTCCCGGCAATGCGTTTCGAGGAAGCTGCGCTTCTCCTGACCTGAAGAATTCATCGACATCATCCGCCATATCCCTTTGCCCTTTTAAACTTAGTACATCTGCCCGCAATGAGGGAAGCCTGGATTCTTGCTTTTTTCGACAGCCCGGCCAAGGCAGGGGCTGTGCTTTCGACCGGCAATCCTATAATCAATGTGGGTTCCCCATGGAGCAAGCATGCAGTTTTCCGTCAAAGCCGGCCTGATCTTCGCAGCGATCCTGCTCGCCGGAGCGCTATTTTTCCTTTATCGCGACAGCGACACGCTGCCTGCCGAGATCGCATCCGGAAACGGCAGACTGGAAGCCACCGAGGTCGATGTCGCCAGCCGGGATCCGGGACGGATATCGTCCATCCTGGTACGCGAAGGAGACGAAGTGCAAAAGGGCGAAGTTCTGGCAAGGATGGATACCGACGCACTCGATGCGGAACTCCGCGCGGCAGAAGCAAGAGCGCGCGAGGCAAGAGCCGAAGCTGCGGCAAGCCGCACTGCCGAGGCGGGCGCGCAAAGCGCCCTCGCCCTCGCGCAAAACACTGCGGACCGCACCGGCAGGCTAATCGCGAAGGGTTTCGTCAGCGCGGAAAAAATGGATCTCGACGCGAATGCGCTGAAGATCGCCAGGGCAAACGCTTCGGCTGCGCGCAGCAGGGTGCTTGCCTGCGACGAAGCGGTGGCTGCACTGGATGCGAAAGCGGGCGGCATCCAGGTTGCGCTTGCAGAGACTTCCCTCAAGGCCCCGATTTCCGGCAGGGTGCTCTACAGGCTGGCGCAGCCCGGGGAAGTGATTCCATCAGGGGGGAAAGTGCTCACCCTGATCGATACCCTCGATGTAACCATCTCGATTTTCCTTCCCGAGGCGGAAGCGGGCAAGGTTTCGATCGGAAGCCCTGCCAGGATCCTGCTCGATGCCTTGCCAAACGAAGCCATTCCGGGGAAAGTGACCTTCGTCGCCCCCAGGGCGCAGTTCACGCCCAAGGAAGTGGAAACCAGGAACGAGCGTGAAAAGCTCATGTTCAGGGTCAGGGTGACGGCGGATCCGGCCTGGCTGAAGTCCCATCCAGGGCTGGCCAAGCCGGGCATGCCAGGACTTGCCTATGTCCTCATGAAGCCGGACGCATCCTGGCCTTCCATCCTCACCACGAAATAGACATGAAAGTCGCAAGGCTCGAATCGGTTTCCCTCTGTTATGGCGATGCCGTGGCGCTCGACGACATTTCCTTGGAATTTCAACAAGGCGTCATGACCGGGCTGATCGGGCCGGACGGCGTCGGAAAATCGTCCCTGCTCGCGCTGGTCGCAGGCGCGAGGAAAATGCAGCGCGGCAGGATCGAAGTCCTGGCCGGGGATCTTCGCAACCCATCCTTCAGGAGAAGTACCCAGCCCAGGATCGCCTACATGCCACAGGGACTGGGAAAAAATCTCTATCCTTCGCTCTCCGTGGTCGAAAACATCGATTCATTCGGTCGCCTGTTCGGCCTTGATCGGTCGGCTCGCGCCGCCCGCATCGAGGAACTGCTCCTTTCCACCGGGCTCGCCCCGTTTCGCGACAGGCCGGCTGCGAAACTCTCAGGCGGCATGAAACAGAAGCTCGGCTTGTGCTGCGCGCTGATCCACGACCCGGATCTCCTGATCCTCGACGAGCCCACTACCGGGGTCGATCCGCTCTCGCGCCTGCAATTCTGGAAACTCGTCTCCTCGATCCGGGCAGGCAGGCCCGGCATGAGCGTGCTGGTCGCCACCGCCTACATGGAGGAAGCGGAGCAATTCGACTGGCTGGTCGCCATGGACCAGGGAAAAATCGTCGGAAAGGACACGCCTGCGGGGCTGAAAAACGGCCGATCCACCCTGGAAGAAGCCTTCGTCCTCCTCCTTCCCGAATCCAGAAGGAAGGGGCACCAAGCCCTGGTGATCCCTCCCGGAAGGGAATCCGGCCGGAGCCTTGCGATCGAGGCGGAAGACCTCACCTGCCGATTCGGAGCATTCACCGCGGTCGATCACGTGAACTTTTCCATCGGGGAAGGAGAGATTTTCGGCTTTCTGGGTTCGAACGGCTGCGGAAAGACCACCACCATGAAGATGCTCACCGGACTTCTACCGCCATCGGAAGGGCGCGCGCGCATCTTCGGTCGCGAAGTGGATGCGATGAACCCGGAAAGTCGCATGCAGGTGGGCTACATGTCGCAGTCCTTCTCGCTTTACGGAGAGTTGAGCGTCCATCAGAATCTGGATCTGCATGCAAGGCTGTATCATCTTCCGCCGGAAAGGATCCGGGAAAGAATTTCGGAACTGACCACGCGCTTCGGCCTGGAACCCTATTCCGGGATGAGCGCTGCAGCGCTTCCTCCGGGCATCCGCCAGCGCCTTTCCCTTGCGGTCGCGGTGGTGCATGAGCCGAAGCTGCTGATCCTGGACGAACCCACTTCCGGAGTCGACCCAGTCGCCCGAGACGGATTCTGGTCCCTGCTCGTCGAACTCTCCAGGAAGCGGAATGTGACGATTTTCATCTCCACCCATTTCATGAACGAAGCCGAACGCTGCGACAGGGTTTCGCTGATGCACGCTGGAAAGGTACTGGCAAGCGGCAGCCCCGAAGCGCTGAGAAATTCCCGCGGCGCCTCCTCCCTGGAACAAGCCTTCATCGGCTACCTGATGGAAGCGGATGCATCGCCACGAACCGCTTCCGCCCCGCAGCATCCGACTCGGGGGGCGGCCCCTTCCACAGGCTTCAGCATGGCGCGACTTTTCGGAATCGCCCATCGCGAATCTCTCGAACTGTTTCGCGATCCGATCCGCCTCGCTTTCGCCCTGGCAGGATCCGTTCTCCTCATGTTCGTGCTCGGCCTTGG
The DNA here is from genome assembly GCA_013044025.1 of Burkholderiales bacterium. GTDB lineage: Bacteria > Pseudomonadota > Gammaproteobacteria > Burkholderiales > JABEVD01 > JABEVD01. The sequence goes on along the minus strand of JABEVD010000052.1, from coordinate 2,192 downwards.
CATATCCATGGATGTGGAGAACCTGCGCTTTGCCGTCCTCGACCGGGATCGCAGCCCCGAATCGAGAAGCTATGTCGAGAACATCGCAGGTTCCCGCTATTTCACCGAAATGAAGCCGATCCTGGATGACCGGGACCTGGAGAGGCGCATGTCGACAGGCGAGCTTTCGGTCGCAGTCGAAATCCCGCCCGATTTCGGCCGGAATCTGAGGCTGGGCAGGCATCCCGAAGTGGGGATCTGGGTGGACGGGGCGCTCCCTTACCGGGGAGAAATGGCCCTGGGTTACATGCGCGGAATCGATCTGCATTATCTTTCGGGTTTCTCCCATTTCCTTCCTGCAGCGGAAATCTCGCTCAGATACCGCTACAACCAGGATTTCAGGAGCATCCACGCCATGGTGCCGGGCGTGATTCCGTTGCTCCTGGTTTTCATCCCGAGCATCCTGACGGCCCTCGGGGTGGTGAGGGAGAAGGAACTCGGATCGATCACCAATTTCTACGTCACCCCGGTCACCCGCCTGGAATTTTTGCTTGGAAAGCAGATTCCCTATGTCATGGTGGCGATGGCGAGCTTCATGGTGCTGGTGATTCAGGCGGTTTTTTTCTTCGGCGTCCCGGTGAAGGGAAGCCTGCCCGCCCTCGCGCTCGGCACCCTGCTTTACGTGATCGCCACCACCGGGATCGGGCTCCTCGTCTCCACCTTCACGAAAACCCAGATCGCCGCGCTGTTCGGAACGGCGATCCTCACCACGCTGCCCACGGTGCAATTCTCCGGGCTCACCACCCCGGTGGCCTCCCTGCAGGGAGCGGGATACTGGATCGGGCAGTTTTTCCCCGCATCCCACTATCTCGTGATGTGCCGCGGCATTTTCACCAAGGCGCTGGATTTCGGGGACCTGGAATGGCAATTCGCAGCGCTCGCCGCCTTCATCCCGCTGCTGACCGCGCTTTCCACATTCCTTCTGTCGAAGCAGGAAAGATGAAAAATACTCTCTCCAACCTCTATCGTCTCGGCCTGAAAGAGCTGAAAAGCCTCTGGTCCGACAGGGTGCTGCTGTTCCTCATGGTCTGGGCATTCACCGGCGCGATCTACAGCTCCGCCAAAGGCGTCTCCCAGGAACTCCACAACGCACCGGTGGCTGTGGTGGACGAGGACCGCTCCCCGCTTTCCTGGCGTCTGACCGATTCCCTGACGCCCCCCTATTTCAAGCCCGCAAGGCGCATCGAAATGAAGGAGATGGACAGGGCGCTGGATCAGGGCAAGGATTCTTTCGTCATCGTGATTCCTTCCGGATTCCAGCGCGACTTCCTGGCAGGCAGGCATCCGGTGATCCAGGTCAACATCGATGCGACCAACATGAGCCAGTCCTTCATCGGGGCAAGCTATATCCGGAGCCTGTTTTCAGCCGAACTCCTGGAAGGGGATTCCGGAACGCCCATCCGCCTCGTCACCCATGTCCGCTACAATCCCAACCTCACCGGATACTGGTTCGGAGGGGTGATGGAAACCATCAATTCCGTCAACATGCTCACCATCATCCTGGTCGGCGCGGCCATCATCCGGGAAAGAGAGCACGGCACGCTCGAGCATCTGCTGGTGATGCCGCTCACCCCGTTCGAAATCATGATGGCGAAGATCTGGGCGAACGGGCTCGCGGTGCTGATCGGCGCAACAGTCGCCATCGTTTTGGTGGTGAAGACGATCCTGGAAGTGCCGATCGCAGGATCCATTCCGCTGTTCCTTGCCGGCTGCGCGCTCTATCTCTTTTCAGCCGCCTCCATCGGCATTTTCCTCGCGACCATCGCGCGTTCCATGCCGCAATTCGGCCTGCTCTTCATCCTCACCATCACTCCGCTGCAGCTCCTCTCAGGAGGGGTGACGCCGCGCGAGAGCATGCCGCAAATCATCCAGGACATCATGCTGTTCGCCCCGATCACCCATTTCGTGCGTCTCGCCCAGGGAATCCTTTACCGGGGAGCCGGTTTCGAGGTGGTATGGCGCGATTTTCTCGCCATCGCGGCGATCGGCGCGGTGTTCTTTTTCCTCGCCCACCTGCGTTTTCGCCGCTCGGTCACCCTCGGCCAGATGCGATAACGAACTCACCCCCATGGCCTTGTGCGCACAATTAAGCCACCCTCGATCCAATGAATGCGTTCATGGACATTGCACGTCAAGTTGTCGATAATCTGTTC
>JABEVD010000051.1 GCA_013044025.1 Burkholderiales bacterium | reverse complement strand
GAAAAGATCCAGGCCTTGCTGAATGCCGACACGGAAAACAGGATTTTCGAGGTTCTCGCACAGGCATCCGCCGATCTGGGGTTCGAGTATTGCGCTTACGGTTTGCGTTTGCCCATACCCGTTTCCCGGCCGAAGGTGATCATGATGAACAACTATTCCGGTTCATGGCAGGAACGTTATGAACTGGAAAATTATCTGGCCGTCGATCCGACTGTCGCGCACGGGATGAAATCGGTCATGCCGCTCGTCTGGTCGGACCGGGTGTTTTCCAGTTGCAGGCAGTTCTGGGAGGATGCAAGATCGCATGGACTGACCTATGGCTGGGCGCAGTCCTGTTTCAACGCGAAAGGGGTTGGCGGGTTGCTCACCCTGGCCAGATCGGACGATCCGCTGACGGAAAAGGAGCTGGAGAGTCATTCCTTCAGGATGACCTGGCTCGCCCATGCCGCCCACGAGGGACTTTCCAGAATCATCACCGAAAAGCTGATGCCGGAAGCGCTGCTCGAGCTCTCGCCTCGGGAGGTGGAAGTGCTGCGCTGGACTGCGGAGGGAAAAACTTCCAGCCAGGTGAGCGAGATTCTCAATATTTCAGAGCGTACCGTGAATTTTCACGTCAACAACACGCTTGCGAAACTGGGGGCCGCCAACAAGACTGCGGCGGTGATCAAGGCGTCGATTCTGGGATTGCTGTAGGGAAGGGGCGGTTTCCCGCCCCGGGCGATCAGCTGTTGTTGTGTTCCGAAAGGATGTGCTTTTTGGTGGCATGCATGCCGTTCAGGCCCTGATGCCTTGCGGAAACGGATTCGCTCTTGGGGCAGATGCAGCGCGCTTCGCTCTGATAGATTTTGGCTTGGTCAGCCCTTTCCTGGTAGATGACGAACCAGTTCGGCCCGGCCAGGGCGGGAAGCGATGCCGAGACGGCGGTCAGGCCGATGAGCGCAATGTACAACTTCTTCATTTGTTTCTCCTTGCTCCTGGTGCAACAATGTTGGATGTCTGTTTGGATTGCGGACCCTTCCCAAAAGTTCCTGAAACGTGTGATAAAATACTAATATATGCTTTTAACCATATGTTTTTTTAAGGCATTTAAATTCATGATCCGCGCACATCATGAAATTTGATCGCGAAGCTGAAAAAAGGATTCTGTTCTGGTTCAGGCGCGATCTGCGTCTGGAAGATCAGGCAGGCCTCTCCGCTGCGCTGCAGTCCGGGGCCAAGGTGCACTGCGTTTTCGTCTTCGATCGAAGGATTCTCGATTCCCTGCCCGAAAAAAGGGACGGGAGGGTGGATTTCATCCTGCAATGCGTGAAGGAACTCGATGCGGCACTCCGCGCAAGGGGAGGGGGGCTGCATGTGCTTCATGGAGACCCGGTAGAACTGATTCCGCAATTCGCATCCGCAATCGGCGCATGCGAAGTTCATGTCAATCGCGATTACGAGCCGGATGCGCTGGCACGGGACGATGCAGTGCGCGCTTCGCTCAAGGGGCTGGGCATCGGGATGCGCGATTACAAGGATCAGGTGATTTTCGAGAAGAATGAAATTCTCACCGCGTCTGGAACCCCTTTTTCGGTCTTCACCCCTTATCGCAGGGCCTGGCTGCAAAGACTGGACGAAGCCGCCTGGAAGCCCCATGTTGCGGATTTCTCTGCTCTAGCGAAAGGGGAGGCAGGCAGCATCCCTGCGCTATCCGATCTCGGATTTTTGCCGGCATCTCCACAAATTCCTGCAGGGATGTCGGGGGCCTCGCAGCTTCTCGAGGAGTTCCTGCCGAAACTGGAACGTTATGCCCAAACGCGCGATTTCCCCGCCCTGGAGGGATCTTCCAGGCTTTCCGTCCACCTCCGATTCGGCACGATTTCCATCCGGCGTCTGGTGCGCGAAGCGCAGCGCAGCGAAATCTGGTTATCCGAACTCATCTGGCGGGAATTCTTCCAGATGCTGCTCTACCATCACCCGCGCGTCGTCAGTCAGCCTTTCAGGAGCAGGTTCGAGCGTCTGGAGTTTCCGGATGATCCGGTTCTTTTCGATGCCTGGAAGCGCGGCATGACGGGCTATCCGCTGGTCGATGCGGGCATGCGCGAGCTCAACGAAACCGGATGGATGCACAACCGGGTGCGCATGGTGGTCGCTTCCTTTCTGGTCAAGGACCTGCTGGTGGACTGGCGTCTCGGCGAGGAATATTTTGCATCGAAGCTGCTCGATTTCGAACTCGCTTCCAACAACGGCAACTGGCAGTGGGCGGCCTCGACCGGTTGCGATGCGCAGCCCTGGTTCAGGATTTTCAATCCGGTATTGCAGTCGAAAAAATTCGATCCGGACGGCCGGTATATCCGGCGCCATGTTCCGGAACTCGCCGATTGCCCTGAACCATACATCCATGCGCCCTGGCTGATGCCGGGCAGAAGATTCGACTATCCCGCCCCTGTCGTCGACCATGCGACAGCGCGTCTCGCCGCGCTCGATCTGTATGGAAAGTTTTCCGGCTAGCCTGCCAGCGCTGCATGGGCTGCGGCCAGTCGGGCAATCGGCACCCGCGGGCCGGAGCAGGAAACATAGGTGAGCCCGATGGAATGGCAGAAGCGGATGGAAGCGGGATGGCCGCCATGCTCGCCGCAAATGCCCACCTTCATGCCCGGTCTCCTGCTGCGTCCCCAGCCGACCGCAAGCTCCATCAGCCTGCCAACGCCCTTTTCGTCGAGCACCTCGAACGGGTTGTCCTGCAGGATGTGACTCTGGTTGTACATGGGCAGGAACTTGTTCTCCGCATCCTCGCGAGAGAAGGAAAAAGTGGCCTGGGTGAGATCGTTGGTGCCGAAGGAGAAAAATTCCGCCTCCTCCGCGAGGTTTTCCGCCCTCATGCAGGCGCGCACCACTTCGAGCATGGAGCCGAACTTGAATTCGAGTTTCACTGACTGGTTGGCTTCCACGTCGGCGCGGATCTCCTCCACCCATTCCTTGACCTTCTTCAGCTCCTGGGCGGTGCAGACCTGCGGCACCATGATCTCGGGATGCACTTCGATCCCGTCCTTCATGCACAAAGCGGCCGCCTCCAGGATGGCGCGGATCTGCATGCTGTAGATTTCAGGGTAAGTGAGTCCGAGGCGAACGCCGCGGTGGCCCAGCATGGGATTCACCTCGAATAGCGCGCGAACCTTTTTCAGCATCGCTTCCTTCTTGCGGATCGCCTCGTCGATGAGGGCCGGGTCGGCGAGGAGGTCGACGCTGGGATGGGTTTCCCGGGTCCGATACAGGAAGTCGACCGCATCGTGCAGCACCTGCATGCCGCGCACCGTCTCGTGCAGCTTTCTGAGTTCGCCAATCTCCTCGACGAGCTGCTGCTCGCTGGGCAGAAATTCGTGGATGGGCGGATCGAGCAGGCGGATGGTGACCGGGCGGGGAGACATCACCCTGAAAAGGCCTGTGAAATCCTCGCGCTGGATCGGAAGCAGCTTGTTGAGCGCTGCCTGTCTTTCGGATGCGGAGTCTGCGACGATCATTTCGACCACGATGGGCAGACGTTCCACTGCATTGAACATCCTTTCCGTGCGGCACAGCCCGATTCCCATCGCCCCGAATTTCAGGGCGCGCTCCGCATCCTTCGGGGTGTCCGCATTCGCCATCACGGCAAGTCTCGCTTCCTGATCCGCCCAGCCGAGCAGGGTGGAAAGCTCGGAGGAGAATTCCGCCTCGATCATCGGAACCTGCCCGATGTAGACATGGCCGGTGGTTCCGTCGATGTTGATCAGCGCGCCTTCGCCGAAAGCCTGGTTGCCGACCACTGCCTGGCGGGCTTGCACGTCCACGCGGATTCCTTCCGCGCCCGCCACGCAGGGCTTACCCATGCCGCGCGCAACCACTGCGGCATGCGAGGTTTTTCCGCCGCGGCTGGTGAGGATTCCCTGGGAGGCGAAAAATCCGTGGATGTCTTCGGGCTTGGTTTCCTCTCGTACCAGAATCACTTTCTCTCCTGCGCGGCCGAGCTTCTCCGCGCGGTCCGCATCGAAAACAGCGATTCCGGACGCAGCGCCCGGGGATGCGGTCAAGCCTCTGGCGAGCGGTTTTGCGCCCGCTCGCGGATCGAGTCTCGGGAAAAGAAGCTGCTCCAGGATTTCCGGCTGGATGCGAAGCAGCGCCTGTTTCCTGTCGATGAGCCCTTCCTGCACCATTTCGACCGAGGTTCTCACCAGCGCGGTGGCATTCATCTTGCCGTTTCTGGTCTGCAGGCAGTAGAGCACGCCCTTTTCGATGGTGTATTCGAAGTCCTGCACTTCCCGGTAATGTGCTTCCAGGCGGTTTCGCAATTCGACGAGTTCCCGGTACATCCGGGGCATTTCCCGTTCCATTTCGGCGACTGGCCTTGGGGTCCTGATGCCAGCCACCACGTCCTCGCCCTGGGCATTGACGAGGTATTCTCCGAACATCGTGTTCTCGCCGGTTCCAGGATCCCGGGTGAAGCCCACTCCGGTTGCCGAATCATCCCCCATGTTGCCGAACACCATGGCGACGACATTGACCGCAGTGCCGTTCGCCATTTCCGGGGTGATCCTGAAGTCCCTGCGGTAGTCGACTGCGCGTTTGCCCATCCAGGAGTCGAATACTGCCTGGATGGCGATTTCCATCTGCACGTAGGGGTCTGATGGAAAGGGGCGGCCGGTTGCGCGTTCGACCACTTTCAGGAAGCGCTCGGAGATGTCGGCAAGATGGGCTGCGGAGAGACCGATGTCGTGCTTCACGCCGGCTTCCTGTTTCACCGCGTCGAATTCGACATCGAAATCGTGTTCGGCAACGCCCAGAGCGACCTTGCCGAAAAGCTGGATGAATCTTCTGTATGCGTCGTAAGCGAAGCGCTCGTTGCCGGTCTGCGCGATCAGCCCGTGCATGGTTTCTTCATTGAGTCCGAGATTGAGTATGGTGTCCATCATGCCCGGCATCGACATGGCCGAGCCCGATCGGACCGAAACCAGCAGCGGATTTTCCCTTCCGCCGAAAACCTTTCCGGTTTTCTCCTCGACCGATTGCATGTGCAGCCTCACCTGCTCGATGACGCCGGGCGGGAGTTTCCGCTCATCCAGATAGGCGAGGCAGGCTTCGGTGGTGATGACGAAGCCGGGGGGAACGCGCAAGCCGATGCGGGTCATCTCGCAGAGATTCGCCCCTTTGCCGCCAAGCAGTTTCTTGTTTTTTCCGTCGCCTTCGGTGAAGGCGTACACCCATTTTGCGCTCATCTTGTGCTCCAGGAAGGGATGCCTCATGTTTCATCCTACTCCCCCGGGGCCGGAAATGCCAAGCCGGGCCGGCAGCGAATTCAGTTTACGCCCATCATGTATCCTGTCCACCTGGAAAGCTCTTCCCGGGTGAAGTGGAATCCGTGATATTGGCCGAGCTCGATGAAGCTTTTCTCGAATTCGTCCTCTCCCTTGTCGACGACGAGCCTGGAGGCAAGATTGCCATCCTTCAGGATCTTGCGATAAAGCTCGTCGATCTGCATCATGGACATGGAACTCTCCTTTTTTCGATGTGCGAATGATATACGAATTTTATCGAAGAGAATGTGAAAAATTTACTGAATCGCGTTTTTCCGATAGTCATGAGGCATTGGTTTCGGCTCAGTCGAGACGAGCGTAGCGCACTTCGAGGACTTCAAGCTCCTCTCTTCCGCCCGGCGTGTCGAGCGTCACGAAATCCCCTTCCCTGGCCTTGAGGAGAGCTCTGGCGATCGGGGAGATCCAGCTTACCCGTCCTTTCGTGGTGTCGATTTCGTCCACGCCGACGATGCTGACGGTCAGTTCCTCTCGCTTCGAGTTGGCGACCGTGACGGTCGCGCCGAAGAATATCTGTTCGGAATCCCTTCCTTCCGGATCGACCACTTCCGCGATTTCCAGTCTTTTGGTGAGAAAGCGGATGCGTCTGTCGATTTCCCTCAGGCGCTTCTTCCCGTAGTGGTAATCCGCATTTTCCGAACGGTCCCCGTTGGATGCGGCCCAGGCAACGGTCCTCACCACTTCAGGCCGCTCCCTGTCCAGCAGATGGGTCAGTTCTTCCTTCAGTTTCGAATATCCCTGCGGCGTGATGTAATTTCTGAATCCTGCGGGAAGCGGGGAGGGGGAATCTTCGGGTTCTTCCTCCTGGTCCTCTCCTTCCCTGACAAAAGCCTTGTTCATGGTCCTCTCTTCTTTATGCAACAATGAATTATACTGCCCATGAATGGACTCACTGTGAAAAAAAGTTTACCATCCCGGGCGTATCCGGCGTCGTGGAGTTTTGCGTGAAGAGATCCCTGCTGTTCCCCGTATTGATGTTTCATGCCGGGCTATCCCTCGCCGAAGACGGATTGCAGGGATGTCTGGAATTGAAGGCTTCTCCCGAGGCAAGGCTCGCCTGTTACGATGCGCTCGCCAGGGCGAATCGGCCTCCTGCCGTGAAGTCCGCTCCGGAATCCCCTGCGGCGCAGAAGGTCGTTGCGGCGCAAGGGAGCGATGGATTCGCGCTTGACAGGCTCTGGTCTGCAGATCGCGACAAGGTTTTTTCGAATTACCGGGAAAACTATCTGCTTTTCTTCACCAAAACCTTCCAGCCCAACAACGCGCCGACGAGTCCCAATCCCCTCAACAGGGTGCCTTACTCCTACGCGCTCGACAACAAGGAGGCGAAGTTCCAGGTGAGCTTCAAGTCCGATGTTTACGATGTCAATGCGAGCGACTCGCTGTGGCTCGCCTATACCCAGCAGTCCTTCTGGCAGGTTTACGATGCGGCGCATTCCCGACCATTCCAGGAAAGCAATTACGAGCCCGAATTCATCTATTCGCACCGCTTCGATGAAAGGCAGAGCCCGATCTTCGGAATGACGCCGCGCATCCTCAATTTCGGCCTGCTGCACCAGTCGAACGGGCAATCCCTGCCCAGGTCGCGGAGCTGGAACCGGGTCTATGCGGAGACCGGGCTGGAGAAGGATTACGAAGACGGGTCGAAGCTTGCGCTTCTGGTCCGTCCCTGGATGAGGATCCGGGAAAATCCCTCCAACGACGACAATCCAGACATCACCCACTATCTCGGCTACGGCGACGTGGTGATGCGCTACTGGAGCGGCGGATCGATGTATTCGGCGAGGGTGATGATTCGCTCGTTGCAGCTCGACTGGGCTTTCCGGATTCCGGGATTGAAGGGGCTGGATCTGCATGTTCAGTATTTCACCGGCTACGGGGAGAGCATGATCGATTACAACCAGCGGCACGATACCCTCGGCATCGGCATTTCCCTTCCCTACGAGTGAAATGCATAATGCATGTTTCGGGAGGAGGATCGATTGAAAAGAAATTATGATTCGCTCGTCATGGATGCGCAGACTCGGGTGAAGGAAATCCAGCCATGGGATCTGAAGAATCTCCTCGATTCCGGGAGAAGCCTCCTTCTGCTGGATGTTCGGGAAGCCGATGAATTCGCAAGGCTCAGGATTCCGGGTTCGGTGAACGTGCCGCGCGGCGTGCTGGAACAGTCCTGCGAATGGGATTACGAAGAGACGCTTCCCGAGCTCGCATCCGGGCACGATCGGGAAATCGTCGTGATCTGCCGTTCGGGCAAGCGCTCGGTGGTCGCCGCAGACACCATGCAGAAACTCGGTTTTTCCAGCGTGGTTTCCCTGAGGAGCGGGGTGCGCGGCTGGAACGATTTCGAACAGCCGCTGCTGAACTGGGAAGGGCATCCGGTCGATTCGGATGCGGCCGAGGAAATCCTCGCGTCCCATCCTCGACCGGAACAGCGCAGACCCTGATCAGGACTTTTCGGAAGCCTCCGCAACCTGTCTGCGGACTTCTTCCATGTCGAGTTTTTTGACTTCGACGATCAGCTGTTCGAGTGCGGCTGCAGGAAGCGCGCCGGCTTCTGCGTAGAGGATGATCTTTTCCCTGAAGATCATCAGGGTGGGAATGGAGCGGATGTTGAAGGAGGCGGCGATTTCCTGCTCCTTCTCGGTGTTGACCTTGGCGAAAACGATGTCCTGGTGCTGTTCGGAGGCCTTCTCGAATACCGGCGCGAAGGAACGGCATGGTCCGCACCACGAAGCCCAGAAATCGATGATGACGATTTCGTTCTCGACGATGGTGCTTTCGAAATTCTCCTGATTGAGTTCTATGGTGGCCATGCGCGCTTCTCCGATGAAAACGCCACCATAGCATCAAGAAGCCGGGCAATCCACTGTTTCGATGCCCGGCGAGTCTCGCTATTTTCCGAGCACGTCCTTCCTGGTGCTTTCCGCAATGGCTGCAGCCTGCTTGATGAGCGCGGCCGGTACCTTGAGCTCGATGAGCGTGGCGCCCAGGTTTTCCATCACCGCGTCGAAGTGGGTGTCGTTGAGTCCCTTCGCCACGAGATGCGCATGGCCGCGCCTCATGTCTTCGCCGCTGTAACGGTTCGGGCCGCCGAATGCCATGGTGAGGAAGGCCTTCTGCTTGGCTGCCTGCCTGTCCATGTCCACGCTGTCGAAGAAGTGACTGATGCGCTTGTCCGAGAGAACCTTGCGGTAGAAGATGTCTACTGCAGCGTTGACCGCAGCTTCACCGCCCAGTTTCTCGTAGAGCGATTTTTCCGCGATCTGCAGGGCCGGCGGCTTGCCTGCGGTCAGCGCTCTCAAAGCGACAAAGAGGAAAGGAGAAAAAAGGATCAGAAACGGCAGTGAATTGTTCATGTGAAACCCTCCGGTGTTGATAAGATGCTGTCGACATCAGACCTTTGCGACAGTGTGGACATGCTACCATAAAGTGTATTCGGAATACATCAATTTTCTTCACAAAAAATTCAACCGGTGCAGACCTTGTCCGGTTTACCGGGTGCATGCATCCCGCGTATAATGTCAATTTGCGCAGGGGACTCATACCATGAGAGTGGTTCAGAAAGCGTTAACATTCGACGACGTTTTGCTCGTGCCGGCCCATTCTTCCATACTGCCCAAGGATGTCAGCCTGAAGACCCGGCTCACCCGCGAGATCAGCCTCAACATTCCCCTCATTTCCGCTGCAATGGACACCGTCACCGAGTCGCGTCTTGCGATCGCGCTGGCGCAGGAAGGCGGAATCGGCATCATCCACAAGAACATGAGTGTCAAGGCGCAGGCGCTGGAGGTTTCCAAGGTCAAGCGTTTCGAAAGCGGCGTGGTCAAGGATCCCATCACGATTTCTCAGGAAATGACGGTGCGGGATGTGCTGACTCTTACGCGCCAGCACAGGATCTCCGGTCTTCCGGTGGTCGACGGCAATCTCGTGGTCGGCATCATCACCAACCGCGATCTCCGCTTCGAAACCAATCTCGATCAGCCGATCCGCAACATCATGACGCCGAGGGATAGACTCGTCACCGTTCGCGAAGGAGCGAGCCGCGAGGAAGCCATGGCCCTCATGCACAAGCATCGTCTGGAGCGGGTGCTCGTCGTCAATGAGGCATTCGAATTGCGCGGTCTCGTCACCGTCAAGGACATCATGAAGTCGACCGAGCATCCGCTCGCCTGCAAGGACGGTTTCGGTCGTCTCAGGGCGGGGGCTGCGATCGGGGTGGGCGAAGGGAGCGAGGAGCGTGCGGAAGCGCTCATCGAGGCCGGCGTGGATGTCATCGTGGTCGACACGGCGCACGGTCATTCGCAGGGCGTGCTCGATCGGGTGAAATGGGTCAAGAAGAACTATCCGAGCGTGCAGGTGGTTGGCGGCAACATCGCGACTGCGGCAGCCGCCCGTGCGCTCGTCGATCATGGCGCGGATTGCGTGAAGGTCGGGATCGGTCCTGGATCGATCTGCACCACCCGCATCGTCGCCGGCGTCGGGGTTCCCCAGGTGACTGCGATCCAGAACGTATCCGATGCGCTTGCAGGAACCGGCGTGCCGCTGATCGCGGACGGCGGCGTGCGCTTCTCGGGAGACATTTCCAAGGCGATCGCCGCGGGCGGGAACTGCGTGATGCTGGGCGGACTGTTCGCAGGCACCGAAGAAGCGCCGGGCGAGATCGAGCTTTTCCAGGGCCGTTCCTACAAGTCCTATCGGGGCATGGGTTCCCTGGGCGCGATGCAGCAGGGCTCCAGCGACCGCTATTTCCAGGAATCGGAATCCAATACCGACAAACTGGTTCCGGAAGGCGTCGAAGGGCGGGTTCCCTACAAGGGCAGCGTGCTCGCGGTGATTCACCAGTTGATGGGTGGATTGCGCGCCAGCATGGGTTATCTCGGTTGCGCGACGATCGCGGAAATGCACCAGCGCGCCGAATTCGTCGAAATCACTTCTTCCGGGGTGAAGGAATCGCATGTCCACGACGTGCAGATCACCAAGGAAGCCCCGAACTATCACATAGACTGAACATGTCCCACAAGAAGATCCTCATACTGGATTTCGGCTCCCAGTATACCCAGCTCATCGCGAGAAGGGTGAGAGAGGCCGGCGTCTATTGCGAACTCCATCCATGCGATGCGCAAGAAGGCTTCATCCGCGATTTTTCCCCTTCCGGGATCATCCTGTCCGGCGGCCCGCAGTCGGTGACCGCGGAAGACACGCTGCGCGCGCCCGACATCGTTTTCTCGCTCGGCGTTCCGGTGCTCGGCATCTGCTACGGCATGCAGACCATGGCCGCGCAGCTCGGCGGTGAAGTGGAAATGGGGGCGGTCAGGGAGTTCGGTTATGCCGAAGTCCGCGCCCGCGGGCACAGCGCCCTGCTTTCCGGAATCGAGGATCGCCAGGATGCGGAAGGAAAAGGTTTTCTCGACGTATGGATGAGTCATGGCGACAAGGTCACAGCTCTTCCTCCCGGTTTTTCCGTGATCGCATCCAATGCGGCCACCCCGATCGCCGGAATGGCGGACGAGGAACGGAAATTCTATGCATTGCAGTTCCATCCTGAAGTGACGCATACCCTGAAGGGGAAGGAAATCATTTCCCGCTTCGTCCACGAGATCTGCGGACTGGGTTCGGACTGGAACATGCCGGATTACGTGGAAGAAGCGGTCGGCAGGATTCGCTCCATGGTCGGGAAAGACGAGGTGATTCTCGGGCTTTCCGGCGGGGTGGATTCGTCTGTGGTGGCGGCCCTTTTGCATCGCGCGATCGGCGACCAGCTCACCTGCGTGTTCGTCGACAACGGTCTCTTGCGCCTCGACGAAGCTGCCCAGGTGATGGATACCTTCGCACAGAATCTCGGCGTGCGGGTCATCCATGTCGATGCGAGCGGCGAATTCATGTCGCATCTTTCCGGCGTCGCCGATCCCGAGCAAAAGCGCAAGATCATCGGCCGAGAGTTCGTCGAGGTATTCCAGCGGGAGGCTGCGAAGCGGCCCGATGCGAAATGGCTCGCGCAGGGAACCATCTATCCGGACGTGATCGAGTCGGCGGGCGCGAAAAGCAAGAAGGCCCACAACATCAAATCGCACCACAATGTCGGCGGGCTTCCTGAAACGCTGCATCTGAAGCTGCTCGAGCCTTTGCGCGAACTCTTCAAGGACGAGGTGAGGGAACTCGGTCTCGCCCTGGGTCTGCCTCATGCCATGGTGTTCCGCCACCCATTCCCCGGCCCCGGACTTGGCGTTCGCATCCTCGGGGAAGTGAAGGCGGAATATGCCGACAT
>JABEVD010000233.1 GCA_013044025.1 Burkholderiales bacterium | reverse complement strand
CCGAAACACAGGTGGACGCGCTTCATGGTGACCTTGCCCTCTCAGGCGGCCCACGATCCTACCCTGGTTCGCGATTTTCTTTCCGCAGGAATGAATTGCGCAAGGATCAATTGCGCGCACGATGCTCCTGAAGACTGGCAGCGGATGATTTCGAATGTGAGACAGGCCGAAGCCGAAACGAAGATTTCATGCAGGATCATGATGGATCTGGCAGGGCCAAAGCTTCGGACCGGAAAAATCGAACCCGGCCCGCCCGTCCTTCATCTCAATCCCAGGCGCGATATGGAAGGAAGGGTGGCCCGGGAAGCCCCGGTGATTCTGGACTCTTCGGGCGCACCGGGAAAATCTTCCCGAAGGGCGGCGATCGCTTCCCTATCCGTCGCGCACAAGTGGCTGAAACGGCTTGCTCCGGGTGACGAAGTGCATTTTCGCGACATGCTGAAGAGAACCAGGAAATTCCGCATCGCAGAGCGTCTTTCCGAATTCGAAGTGCTTGCCTTCATTTCCGAAGGCGCCTATATCGCCCCCGGAACCCGACTCGAATGCAGGCAAAAGAATGTCGAGACGGCAACGCTCGATTTTGCTTCCGATCCCCATGAAATCAGGCTCTACAAGGGAGATGCGCTGCTTCTTTCGAAGGACGGTTCTCCCGGAAGACCTGCGGAACTCGATTCGGACAAAAACGTGAAAAAGCCTGCGAGGATTTCCTGTCAGCAGCCGGAAGTGTTCGATTATCTGAAGGCCGGGGAGCGGATCTGGATCGACGACGGTCGGCTTGGCGCACTGGTCGAGCAAGTGAACGAGGAGGGCGCGCAGCTCAGGGTCACGCACGCAAGAGCCCAGGGGGAGAAGATCGGAGAAGGGAAAGGGATCAATTTTCCTGACAGCGACATCCAGCTTCCCTCCCTTTCCGCGAAAGACAGGGAAAATCTCGCTTTCGCAGTCCTTCATGCAGACATGGTCGGCTATTCTTTCGTCAACCGTGCCTCCGACATGGACGAACTGGTGGCCGCGATGGGGGAAATGGGCGGAGAGCAGATCGGAATCGTCGCCAAGATCGAAACCAGGCAGGCGGTGCGCAATCTTCCTGAAATTCTCGTTCATGGAATGAAGCACGATCTGGGGGCGATGATCGCAAGAGGGGATCTCGCCCTCGAAATCGGATACGAGCGGCTTGCTGAAATCCAGGAGGAAATTCTCTGGATCTGCGAGGCGGCTCATGTCCCGGTAATCTGGGCAACCCAGGTTCTGGAAAACCTGGTTCAGACCGGAATGCCTTCGAGAGCCGAAATCACCGATGCGGCGATGGCGGAGCGCGCCGAATGCATCATGCTGAACAAGGGGGAATACATTCCCCAGGCGCTCAGGGTGCTGGACAGCGTGGTGACCAGGATGCAGGATCACCAGCACAAGAAGGTTTCAAAATTCCGCGCCCTGCACTGGTGATCAGAGAAACTCCGGGGAAATCACCGTCCTCAGGATGGTCTGATTTTCATCGCGCCGCGTGCGGTTGCTGAACCACCAGATCGAGCCCTTCTTGATGCTCAACTGGGATTCCGTCCCGGAAAGCAGGAGCCCTGCCACCTGGCCGAGGGTGGGCTGATGCCCGACCACCACGACGCAGCCTTTCGCATCCGGCCATCCTGATTCTGCGAGCACGGAAGCGAAGGAAGCGCCTGGGCGGATCGCGTTCGAGGTTTCGAAATCCATGCCCAGCGCCTGAGCGGTCTGCTGGGTACGCCTCGCCGGGCTCGCGATGATCCTGCTATCTTTCGGGAGCCTGCGCTGGAGCCATTGTCCGGCCTCCTTCGCCTGGCGGATTCCCCTTTCTGTCAGTTCTCGGGATTCGTCCGGGAAGCCTTCTTCGGCTTCCGCATGACGCCACAAAATCAGATCCATTGCCATTCCTTTCATGTCCAGAATCGCTTCGCCCGCCTGAAGGATTTCCACCGGGGCGGGAGTTGCGCAAGGTTCGCCGCAGTATCCCGCGCCACCCAGCCCTTCATGATTCCCGAGGCTTCCGGGATCTCTCCGGCCAGTTCGTCGAGCAGATGACCGGTGGTCGCGGCATCGTTGATCGCGCCGAGCGCATCCTGCATCGCGCCGATGGTGGAGAGGAAATTCCTGGAAGATCGGGAAGGATGAAGCGCAATGAAGAATTCTGCGGCATAACGAAGTTTTTTACCTTCGATTCTCAGCGCGTGCAGCTCCAGGTGATCGAGCGATGCGATGCCCTTTCCCGCTCTTTCGAAATTTCTGCAGCGCCTGGAGAGAATTTCATTCGCGAATTCTTCCACGGCAAGCGGTTCTGCCTGCTCGATCCTGCAAAGCAGGGCGCCCAGTTTGAGGAGCAGGGACTGGTATTTGGGGGAAGCGACTGCACAGATCGCGCGATTCCGGTTTTTTTCGCGGATCGATTGCGCCCGTTCCCTCAATATCGAAAAATCCTGTTCCGGCAGGGCGGATTCGACCGAAGGCAGGGTCTCCTGCAGGAAAACGTCCCAGTTTCTCGCAGGTCCGAGTTCCCCTCCCAGCCATCTCAGCCCGGAAACGACTTCGAGAAAGGCTTCCTTGCCGAAATGGCGGGAAAAGATGGAAAAGGCGGAGCGCATCCTGCGCACGCCGACCCGCATCTGGTGCAGGAATTCCGGGTCTTCCTCCCCGGCGAGCATTCCTCTGGCATTTTCCTGTATCTGGATCAGGCAATTCTGCGCGATTTCCAGAAAGGCTTCCCGGACCGACATGCCTGCGACGATGGCCGGTGTTTCCGCCTTTTTCACCCGGTGCGCTTCCGCGCCGAGAAAGAGGGAATATCCCCTTCCCGCCTTGCTCACCGTCTCGATTTCGAGCGGGATCGATTCCAGCAGTTCGAGGGCGAAATCGTAGAGAGCGGCCGGATCTCCGGATTTGAGTTCGAGTTCCAGTTCCGAAATGGGTTCCGCTTTTTCTCCGGATGTGATCGAGCCACGGTCGAAGCTGCATTCGATGCTGCTGCCGGAATATTCCAGCAACAGCAGCTTTCTGGAAAATTCCGTGGAGAATACCGGGGCGAGTTGGTGGCGGATTTCGGGGTCGGAGAAAATATCGACCAGAAAGGGATCGTCGAAGCGGGTGAGGTCGAGGGCATTTTTCGGCACAGGCAGATCCCATTCATGCCTGGTGTGCACGCCCGCTACCACGCCGCCTCTTCCCTTCACGGTCTGGATCCATTTTCCTGCCGATTTTCTCAGCCGAATCGCCACTCCCTTCGCCTTCAAATCGAGGGAAGGGGTGTCGTAGTAGATGCTGAAGAGCTTCACGGTCTTCGACTCTCCCTTCAGCAGCGGATGACGGGAAAGTTTCGCAGCGGAGCCTTCCGGCACCTTCAGCTTGAGTTCGATTTCTAGATTCATGTCCTGATTTTACACCGGAAACCGGATACACTTGCGATGTTTGATAATTGGTATAAACAGTATATACTCTATTCATCCGCATTGCGGTTACTCTATTGTAGGAGATCCAGATGAATACGAAAGTTGCAGCAGAAAGCGCGGCGGCTTCTCCAGCGAAGGCGCCGAGAACGAAAGCGGTGAAGAAGGTTGTCCCCGAAGTGAAGGTGGAAGCGGCGCCAGTCAGTGAGCCGGAGGTTTCGAAGCCTGCGAAGGCGGAAAAGGCCGCCAAACCCGCCAAGGTGAAGCGGGACAGTTTCACTTTTCCGGAATCCGATTACGAGAAGATTTCTGAGCTCAAGAAGACCTGTCTTGCCATGGGAATCAATGCCAAGAAGAGTGAAATCCTCCGGGCAGGGCTTCATGCCCTCGCAGCACTCGATCAGGAAGGGCTGAAAAGCATGGTTTCCCGCGTCGAGAAAATCAAGACCGGAAGACCGCTGGGTTCCGAATCGGAGAAATGATGTCCCGGGCGATGTCCTGCATCGCCCTTTCCGGTGACATATCCGCT
>JABEVD010000232.1 GCA_013044025.1 Burkholderiales bacterium | reverse complement strand
TGATCCCTCATCTCCTTCAGCACATCGAATCCGGATCTTCCGGGAAGCCCCAGATCCAGGAGCACCATGGAATACCCGCCCGCTCTCATCGCTTCGAGCCCGGAAATTCCGTCCCTTTTCCAGTCCATCGTCATGCCCGCATCCTGCAGCGCACGGGACAGGCTGCGCCCGATCATCGGGTCGTCCTCGATGAGGAGGATCCCAGCATTGGCCTTGATTCCTGCGTTCATCCCTTTTTCAGGCAAATCTTCATTCTACAAGGGCCGTGTTAAGGTTGCGTGACACCTACTGGTCTTGCGGCAGCCATTGGTCTATGATTCGTTTTCATCCGTTTTTTGGCAGGACAGCAATGCGCTACTGGCTCATGAAATCAGAACCTTCCGAAGTGAGCATCGACGATCTCGCAGCCATGCCCGATCAGAGCGTGGCCTGGTACGGGGTGAGAAACTATCAGGCGAGAAACTTCATGCGCGACCAGATGAGGGTGGGGGATCGGGTGTTCTTCTACCATTCGAGCTGCGAGGAACCGGGCATCGCAGGGCTCGCCGTGGTCGCTTCGCCAGCCTATCCGGACGAGACCCAGTTCGAGAAGGAAGGGAAATATTTCGACCCCAAGGCGACACGCGAAAATCCGCGCTGGTTCAATGTGGACGTGAAGTTCGAAAGAAAAACGCCGCTGATCGGCATCGGCGAACTGAGGAAGCATCCGCAACTGGAGAAAATGCGGATCCTGCAGAAAGGCAACCGGCTTTCCATCACGCCGGTCGACCCATCCGAGTGGGATTACATCACGAAGAAATTCCTGGATCGAGCGGACTGAATTTCCCGTCCCGGCAGGCGTGCAGCATGGCGTTTTCGATGTCGAAATACCAGCCGTGCAATTGCAGACTTCCTTCGTCCACGCGGGACTTCACCCAGGGGAAGGTGAGCAGGTTCTCCAGGGAACCCAGGATCGCCTGCATTTCGCATTCCCTCAGCAGGTTCTTCTGGTCCAGACTCCTGGCCAGGACCGTTTTCCTGGCAGAATCGGCAATCTGCATCCAGCTGCCGATGAAAGAGCCTGCGTCCGAGCCGGCCCCTTCCATCAATGCCCTGATCCCTCCGCATTGGGAATGACCGAGCACGATGACATGCGCAACACCCAGATTGCATACCCCGAATTCGAGTGCGGCGCTGGTTCCATGGTAATGCCCCGCATTTTCGAAAGGAGGAACCAGGTTCGCGACATTGCGGATGACGAAAAGATCGCCGGGAGAGCAATCCAGGATGATGGCCGGATCCACCCTCGAATCGCAGCATCCCAGCACCAGGAATTTCGGCATCTGCCCTTCGGACTGCAGCCTCTCGAAAAGCGCGGAATCGAAATGATCCCGGCGGAAGCGCCCGTAGCCTTCCAGCAATTTGGAAAGACTCATTTTGAAGTGAGGCGCTCCAGTGCCTCCCTGTATTTCTGCGAAGTTCTTTCCAGCACTTCTTGCGGAAGCGTGGGAGCGGGCGCGCGCTTGTCCCATTCCTGCGCTTCCAGCCAGTCGCGCACATACTGCTTGTCGAAACTGGGCGGATTGGCTCCGGTGCAATATTCCGCAAGCGGCCAGAAACGCGAGGAGTCCGGCGTCAGGATCTCGTCGATGAGATAGAGATTGCCGGCTTCATCCTGTCCGAACTCGAATTTGGTATCGGCGATGATGATCCCGCGGGTGAGCGCATATTCCGCCGCTTCGGAATAGAGCGCGATCGCCGCATCGCGAACTTTTGCGGCAAGATCCGCGCCGATGAGTTTTTCCGCCTCATCGAATCCGATGTTGACATCGTGCTCGCCGATTGGCGCCTTGGTGGAAGGGGTGAAGATGGGCTCGGGAAGCTTTTGCGCTTCCTTCAGCCCTTCCGGCAAGCTGATTCCGCAAACCGTTCCGGATTTTTTGTATTCCTTCCAGCCTGAGCCCACGATGTAACCCCGGACGATCGCTTCGATGGGAAGAGGCTTCAGCTTCTTCACCACGAAAGAGCGCCCCTTCACCTCAGCCGCTTCACCGGCATCCACCAGCGATTCAGGCGCGATTCCGGTGAGGTGATTGGGAATCACATGACCAAGTTTTGCGAACCAGAAGCTCGACATCGCGGTGAGGATCTCGCCCTTGCCGGGAACCGGCTCGGAGAGAATCACGTCGAATGCGGAGATCCGGTCTGTCTGGACGATGAGCAGCTTGTTTTCGTCGACATCGTAAATGTCGCGAACCTTCCCCCTGTGCAGGAGACGCAGGCTTTTCAGATTCGATTCGAGCATGGCTCAGACTTCCGGCAGACGGGTCGCAGCGATCGCCTCCGCCTGGCTCTTCCTGAATTCGGAAAGCTTTTCGGAGATTGCGGGATTGTTCGCTGCGAACATGGAAACCGCGAACAGCGCCGCGTTCGCGGCGCCAGCTTCCCCGATCGCGAAAGTCGCGACCGGAATTCCCTTCGGCATCTGCACGGTGGAAAGGAGAGAATCCATTCCCTGCAGATATTTGGAAGGCATGGGAACCCCCAGCACGGGAAGAATGGTCTTGGAGGCAACCACTCCAGCAAGGTGAGCGGCAGCGCCGGCGCCTGCAATGAAGCAGCCTACCCCGCGCGATTCCGCATCCTTGATGTACTGGATCAGAAGATCGGGGGCGCGGTGCGCCGAAATTACCCTGGCTTCATGCTCGATACCGAATTTCTTCAGCTCTTTCGCGGCATGCTGCATGACCTCCCAGTCGCTCTGGCTCCCCATCAGGATGCTGACTTTTCCCATCCCTCACCCCTCCAGGTGGTAGGAAACCACGCGAGCCACCTCGTTCTTCGATCCGAGAATGACCGGTACGCGCTGATGAAGATCGGAGGGCTGCACATCCATGATTCGCTCCCTGCCGGTCGAGCTCATGCCGCCAGCCTGTTCGACGATGAACGACATCGGATTGGCTTCGTACATGAGGCGCAGCTTGCCCGCCTTCTTCGGATCCTTGGTGTCCTTGGGATACATGAAGATGCCGCCGCGAGTCAGGATCCGGTGCACTTCGGCGACCATGGAAGCGACCCAGCGCATGTTGAAATTCTCTCCGCGGGGTCCGGTCTTTCCTGCGATGCATTCCCGGACATAGCGATGGACGGGCTCTTCCCAGAAGCGCTCGTTCGATGCATTGATCGCGAATTCCCGGGTATCTTCGGGAATGGTCATATTGGGATGGGAAAGAATGAATTCGCCGATGTCGCGATCCAGCGTGAAGCCGTTCACGCCGTTACCGGTGGTGATGACCAGCATGGTGGCTGGGCCGTAGAGGGCATACCCGGCGCAGACCTGCTTGGTTCCAGGCTGGAGGAAGTCTTCCGCCTTGGGATCCTGTACGCCCTCGGGGC
>JABEVD010000231.1 GCA_013044025.1 Burkholderiales bacterium | reverse complement strand
GCGGTCTGGATGAGCCCGCAAGCGGATGCGTTGATGACCGAAGTGACTCCGCCCGACTGGGCATAGAATGCGTTTCTGACTGCCATGTTCCTCCCCCTTTTGTTGGATCGTCATATCATTCTATATCCAATCCGTGACAAATGAAGGTAACCCGGAAGGGGGAGGGGGTGCTTTGCTCAGTGCCCGGAGGTCACGTGCAGGGCTGCGAAGATGGTCTCGCGAATTTCCTCGACCTTGCCCACTCCGCTCACCCGGATGTATTTGGGCGCGTTGGCGCCCTCCCAGTTCGAGTAATATTCGACCAGCAGGCTGGTCTGGGAATGGTAGACTTCCAGGCGCTTCATCACGGTTTCCTCGCGGTCGTCGTCGCGCTGGATCAGCGGTTCCCCTGTGACATCGTCCATGCCCTCGACTTTCGGCGGGTTGTAGAGGATATGGTAGGTGCGGCCCGAGGAAAGATGTACCCTTCTTCCGCTCATTCTTTTCACGATTTCCTCGTCGGGAACGTCGATTTCGACCACGTAATCGATGTCGATGCCGGCTTCCTTCATGGCTTCAGCCTGGGCAATGGTGCGCGGAAAACCGTCGAAAAGGAATCCGTTTGCGCAATCCGGTTTAGCGATCCGGTCGTTCACCAGCCCGATGCAGATCTCGTCGGACACCAGTTTGCCCGCATCGATGATCTTCTTCGCTTCCATCCCGAGCGGCGTTCCGGCAGAAATCGCAGCCCTCAGCATGTCTCCGGTGGAAATCTGCGGGATTCCGAATTTTTCCTTGATGATGTTCGCCTGGGTTCCCTTTCCCGCTCCCGGCGGGCCCAACAGTATCAGTTTCATGATTTTTCCTTGGACTTTTTGAAAATGTTCCTGACTCTTTCGAGGTCTTCCGGCGTGTCCCCCCCTGCGTGAGGCGAGTTCGTCCGGAGGACGCCGATGCGGTAGCCGTTCCAGAGCAGTCTGAGCTGCTCGAGCGCCTCGAATTGCTCGATCGCTGCAGGAGGCAGCGCGGCATAGGTGGCGAGAAATCCCGCCCTGTATGCATAGATGCCGATGTGTCTGAATGCGGGAAAGTTTTTCGGGAGGGTTCCTTCCCTCGCGAAATCTCGTGCATAGGGGATTTCGGCGCGGCTGAAATAGAGCGCTCGGTCGTTTGCGTCGAGCACCACCTTCACGATGTTGGGGTTTTTCATCTCATCCCAGCTTTCGATCGGGCAGCAGGCGGTGGCGGCCTGAATCTGCGGATCTTCCCTCAATCTCGCAGCCACCCCGGAAATGAGGTCCGGGTCGATGAGCGGCTCGTCTCCCTGCACATTGACGACGATGGTGTCATCCGGCCAGTCACTTGCGACTTCCGCGATCCGGTCGGTTCCGGATGCGTGGTGGGCCGAGGTGATGCGCGCAGAAAAGCCGTGTCTGCCCGCCTGGTCCGCGATTTCTTCGTGATCGGTGGCGATCCAGACTTCGCGCGCTCCGCTTTCGCTGGATCTTTTGGCGACATGCACCACCATCGGGATCCCGTCTATTTCGGCGAGCGGCTTGCCGGGAAGCCTCGTCGATGAGTGACGGGCTGGAATGACCACGATGAAGGACATTCAGATTTCTTCTTCAGGGGGGAGTTTGCGGGCTTCCTCTTCCAGCATCACCGGAATCCCGTCGCGGATCAGAAAGGCCAGTCTGTCCGGCTTGCAGACGAGTTCCTGCGCTTCCTTTTTGTAGACGAGCGGACCCTTGCAGAGCGGGCAGACCAGGATGTCCAGCAGTTTCGAATCCATTCATATCCCCAGAGTGTTGAGTAAAAGCGCCACGAGTTGCGGGTCGATTTCTGCCTTGACGGGCAGGAACCAGCATTTTCCAGGAGCCAAACCCCTACATTTTATAGCATCTTTTTCCGTCATGAGAATGATGTCGCAGTTTTCGAAGGAAAGATCCTGCGCGACATAGGGGTGATGATCCGGGAAAGGATGGGAAACGAAATCGATTCCGAGGGATTGCAGGTGATCGAAAAAGCGCTTCGGGTTTCCGATTCCCGCGATGGCATGGATTCTTTTTCCATCGAAGTTCGTTGCCGAAACTCGCGGTTCGTCCACATTGAAAAATGCATTTCCGTGCAGTTCCATGTCGAAACGGGGTACTGCTTTCGGCAGCGCAAGATGCGCTTTCCCGGGAGAATTGACGACGATTGCGTCGACAGAGTCGAGCCTCGAAATACCCTCGCGCATGGGGCCTGCAGGAAGGGGTAGTCCGTTGCCGAAACCCTTTTCACCGTCGACCACGGCGATTTCGAAATCCCGCTCCAGCGCGAGATGCTGCAAGCCGTCGTCGGAAATCAGGATGTCGCAGTCGGGGCAGGATGCGAGAAGCTGTCTTGCGGCATCCGCCCGTGCCCTTCCGATCCACACCGGAAAGCCTTTCGATGCGAGCAGGACCGGTTCGTCGCCGGAGACGGAAGGATCGGATGATGCGGAAACAGGGGAGGGTTTCCGGTTCGATCCGCCGTAGCCGCGACTCACGATCCCCGGGTGCATCCCCCTTTTTTCGAGTTCGGCAGCAAGCGCTGCGACCAGTGGGGTCTTTCCGGTTCCTCCAGCGGTGATGTTGCCGACGATCACGACCGGAACGCCGACGCTTTCGGATGAGAGGAGTCCGGTCTGGTAGAGCTTCCTCCTTGCCAGCGCCAGGACGGAAAAGATCAGGGAAAAGGGGAGGAGCAGGAATCGCAGTGGCGAATGCCAGGCGAGTTCGATTCCCCCTTTCACTGCGACTGGTTGGTGAAGGTGATGTGGCTGTATCCGGAAATCCTGGCCGCTTCCATTACGTTCACGACCGACTGATGGGTCGATTTTGCATCGGCATTGATCACGATCACGGGGTCCTTCTGGTCACCGGCCGCGCGGCGCAGTTCGAGACTTAAGGAATCCACCGTGGCGGATGCGACAGGATTGTTGTTCACCATGTAATGCCCCTGCGCATCCACAGTGACATTGATCGGGTTGGGTTCCTTGGGCGGTTTCTGGGCCGCGGCTTCCGGCAGGGTGATCTTGAGTTCCCCGAACTTCGAATAGGTGGTCGTCACCATCAGGAAGATCAGGATGACGAGAAGAACGTCGATCAGCGGAACCAGGTTGATTTCCGGCTCTTCCCTTTGAGTGCCTCTTCTGAAGTTCATGTCAGTCCTGGCGCTCGCCGTGAACGATCTCGATCAGCTTGATCGCTTCCTGTTCCATTTCCACCACCAGGGATTCGATCTGCCCGCGGAAATGGCGGTAGAAGATCATGCTCGGGATGGCGACAGCAAGACCGAAAGCGGTATTGTAGAGGGCGACCGAGATGCCATGCGCGAGCATGTTGGGATTGGCTCCGGATGCGGACTGCGATCCGAACAGTTCGATCATCCCGATCATGGTGCCGAAGAGGCCGAGAAGCGGGCTGATCGATGCGATGGTGCCGAGGGTGGTGAGAAATTTCTCCATGTCGTGCACCGCGACCCTGCCCGCTTCCTCGATGGCATCCTTCATGACATCGCGCGAGCTTTTCGCATTCCTGAGCCCTGCGGCAAGCACATGCCCGAGCAATGGCGCATCCTTTGCCGAAAGCTTGGCGACGAGTTCCTGGGTGACGCCTTTCCGTCCGAGCTCCTGAACGATTTTTGGAAGCAGGGTCTTGGGTGCGATCACGCTTTGCCTGAGCGAAATCAGGCAGTAGACGATGATCGTCACCGATATCAGAGAGGCGATGAGTATGGGCCAGATCGGCCAGCCGGCCGCTTCGATGATGGTAAACACGAGTCTCCTCCAATTTAGCCTGCTACTTTAGCCTGACGCAGGGGTTTCATCAAGGGCCGCGGCATGACAGGAATCGAAGGATTCTGGATCTGTCCACAATTTCTGTGGACAACTTTGTGGGTAAATCTGCCGGGAGCGACTTAAGTAAGTCTGCCGTAAGGATTTTACCGGTGCGGCATAAAAAAGTCGCACCATGGAAATGATAATGAATTCATAATGTTGTGAGAAAAATTGCCGGTTTTTTGCGAATTCCTGCAATTTGCATGAAGAGATTGAGATAGAATCCTGTATATGAAAGAAATGATGACGGTAGGCGAGCTCAATCGCTCGGCCAGGCAGTGCCTCGAACAGGCTTTTCCGCTTCTCTGGGTGACCGGGGAGATTTCGAATTTCACGCGAGCCGCATCCGGTCACTGGTATTTTTCCCTGAAGGACGATGCTGCTTCGGTGCGTTGCGTCATGTTCCGGCAAAAGAACCTGATGCTCGATTTCCTGCCGAAGGAAGGGATGCAGGTCGAGGCGAGGGTGCTCGTCACCCTGTACGAGGCGAGAGGGGATTTCCAGCTCGGCGTGGAAGTGCTGAGGAAATCCGGAACCGGATCGGCTTATGAGGCGTTTCTCAGGCTGAAGGAGAAGCTGGAGAAAGAGGGGCTGTTTGCCTCTGAAAGAAAGCGCGCCATTTGCGCCCATCCGCAAAGGATCGGCATCGTCACATCGCTCAAGGCTGCCGCGCTGCATGACATCCTGAGAACCCTGAAGAGAAGGATGCCTTCCATCGCAGTGGTTATTTACCCCGCATCGGTGCAGGGGGAAGGGGCGGCAGTGGAGCTCGCCTCGGCGATCAGGACTGCGGGAATGCATGGAATCTGCGATACGCTGATCCTGGCTCGCGGCGGAGGCAGCATCGAGGATCTGTCCGCATTCAACGACGAAAAACTGGCGCGCGCCATCGCATCCTGTCCGATCCCGGTGGTTTGCGGAGTGGGTCATGAGACCGATTTCACCATCGCGGATTTCGCGGCCGACCTGCGCGCGCCCACGCCCACTGCGGCTGCGGAAGTCGCGAGCCCGGATCGGGAGGATCTCTTCGTCAGGATTTTTTCGATTCAGAA
Organism: Burkholderiales bacterium; assembly: GCA_013044025.1. GTDB lineage: Bacteria > Pseudomonadota > Gammaproteobacteria > Burkholderiales > JABEVD01 > JABEVD01. Next base: position 10,325 of record JABEVD010000231.1, on the reverse strand, counting down.
GCGCTTGAGGAGAATGGCGCTCCATTCGATCGAATCGAGGATGCAGCATGTCGATCATCTTGGAAAAAGAATCGTGCATCCGAAGGAGAGGCTTGTGAGCCGCATGGTTCATCTTCGCCATCTTTCCCTGAGACTCGATTCGGCAGTGCACAGAAAACTCGAAAAATCGGTCTGGAAGCTCGTGCATCTGGAAGAGAAGCTTCCTTCCCTTCGTCTCAGGCCGGAAGTGAGAATGGCCGAGGTCGATGCGCTTCGCGGAAGGATGCTCCATGCGCTGAAAGCGGGTCTTGCTGAAAAATCGGCAAAATTTGCAAGGTTTTCCGCAAGCCTTGGCAACCTCGATCCGGATGCGGTGCTCGCCAGAGGATACAGCATCGTGGAAGACGAAAAGGGAAAGATCGTTTCCGATGCGTCACGCCTCGAACCGGGAGAGCAAATTCGCATCCGGTTCGGGAGAGGGGAAGCTCAGGCTGTAGTGCTTCCCTGAAGATCAGTGCAGCTGATAGGCTGCATTGGAAGAGAAATCGAGCTTGTCGAATATCAGCCCGATCAGAAGGTTGCCGTTCTGCGCGCGCGTGATCCTGCAGACCCTCGCCTTCACGTCGAAACCGATTTCGAGCCGGACGTCGATCTTGGCTCCTTCCTCGAGTTCGGGGGAAGACTCCAGTTCGACCAGCGAACCGCCCAGAGACACGTCATGAGTCTTCAGGGGAATGCGCGTTCCGTCGAGCGTGGCATATCCTCTGGAATGCAGAGGAGAGCGCGGATTCTTCCTTCTTTCCGTGACTTGCATCTTCAATCTTTCCCCGTAATTAAGGAATGCTTTTAGCATGGCTTTTCGAATAGCACCAATTTAACATTCATCCAGTCAAATGTTAATCTCGGAACGGGGAAAAAGCAATATGTTTCGGAACGGAATGCGCTCATAACAGATTGTAACAATTAATTGCTTTTGCCAGGTGATCCCTGACATTGCGTCCGGTGCCCGGATCGAGACAGTCGAAGGAAGCCACTTCCTGCATGCTTCTCAGCCAGGTGAGCTGGCGCTTGGCAAGCTGGCGGGTTGCGGCGACCCCCTTTTCAAAAAGCTCGCTTTTCGAAAGCTCTCCCTCGAGATATTGCCAGGCCTGACGGTAACCCACGGCGCGCATCGAAGGCATGGCAGGATCGAGATCGAAATTTTTTCGGAGCGATTCCGTTTCCTCGATCAGCCCGGTTTTCAGCATGGTTTCGAAGCGCTCGGCGATGCGCTTGTGCAATTCGGAACGATCGGAAGGTACGAGCGCGATCGGGATGAAATGAAAGGGGGGTGGATCCCTGGTTTCCCTGAGGATTTCGCTCATCGCTTTCCCGGTGATCATGCGCACTTCAAGTGCGCGCTGGATGCGCTGGGAGTCCCCCGGCTCGATTCTCGAAGCGGTTTCCGGATCTAATGTTGCAAGTTCGGCATGCAGTGCGGACCAGCCGACCCGGGCTGCGCGAAGGTCGATTGCCGCGCGAATTTCCGGGTCCGCGCCGGGCAGGGAATTCAGCCCTTCCATCAGGGACCTGAAATAGAGCATGGTGCCTCCTGCGAGGAGCGGGATCCTGCCGCTTTTGCCGATTTTTCCGATGAGGGATGTCGCGTCTTCCACGAATCGGCCCGCCGAGTAGCTCTGGTCCGGATCGATGATGTCGATGAGATGGTGCGGGGCCAGCGCCAGCGTATTTGCATCCGGTTTCGCTGTGCCGATGTCCATGTGCCGGAACACCAGGGCTGAGTCGACGCTCACGATCTCGAAAGGGAATTCCTGGACGAGCGAAGTCGCGACTGCGGTCTTGCCGCTTGCCGTGGGGCCCATGAGCAGAATGACCGGCTGTTTCATTTTCCCCGCATGAACATCCGGTCGAGTTCCTCGAGAGGCATCTGGAACCAGGTCGGCCTCCCATGATTGCATTGACCGGAGCGCTCCGTCTCCTCCATGTCCCTCAGCAGCGCATTCATTTCGGGAATGGAAAGCATCCGGTTCGCTCGCACCGAACCATGACAGGCCATGGTCGCCAGGATTTCGTTGCGGATGGCTTCCGTGGATTTGTCCGAGCCGCAGGTTTCGAGTTCGTTCAACACCGATCGCGCCAGGCGGATTGCATCCGCACCCTTGAGCAGCGCTGGGATGGCGCGAACGATGAGCATGGATGGGGAAAGGGGCGCGATTTCGAAGCCCATTTCCGGCAGCAGGTGCCCGAACCTTTCCAGCGCATCGCATTCGGCTGGAGTGGCGGAAAAAGTGGCCGGGATGAGCAGGGGCTGGACCGGAACCGAACTTTCGTCCATCGCCTTCTTGAGCTTTTCGTAGACCACTCTTTCATGCGCTGCGTGCATGTCGACCACGATGAGCCCGTCGCTGTTCTGGGAGAGGATGTAGATTCCGGAGAGTTGTCCGATGGCGAAGCCGAGCGGAGGTTCCTGTCGGGCTTGCGCGGGAGCTTCGACGGGAAGAGCCGAAATCCTTTCGTAAAAATCGGTCGGCTGGGGGACGCCGAATTCCATGCTGTTTTGCACCGGCATGCGTTGTACCGGCATGCGCTCCACCGGGAATCGGCTGGAAAGGGATGCGGTCGCTGCGGCGATGGAAGGCGGGGATTCGTTCAGGGGGGCGGAAAGCCTGCGGTTCAGGGCATGGAAAACGAACTGGTGCACGGCGCGCGACTCGCGGAAACGGATTTCGGTCTTGGCAGGGTGCACGTTGACGTCGATTTCGGAAGGGTCGATCGTGAGAAAAAGCGCAAAGGAAGGATGCATCTGGTGATGGAGCACATCCTGGTAGGCCTGTTTCACGGCATGCAGCAGGAGCTTGTCCCGGACATATCTGCCGTTCACGAAAAAGAACTGTTCTTCCCGGGAGGTATGGGATGGTTTCGCTGCCAGCCCTCTGATCGAAATTCCGGAAGAGGAATCTTCCACCCGGAAAGATGCGGCTGCGAAGGATTCCCCGAGCAGATCCGCGATTCTTCCTTCGAGAGTGGATGCCTTCAGTTGCCATTGCATCCTGCCGTTGTGCTGCAGGCTGAAGGCGATTCCAGGGGAAGAGATCGCGATCCTCCTGAATGCTTCAGCGCATTGCGCGTATTCGGTCTGGGGGGACTTCAGGAACTTGCGCCTTGCAGGCGTGTTGTAATAGATGTCGGAGACTTCCACCGTGGTGCCGAATCCGCCTGCGCTCGGAATCACTTCGCCGTCGACGGAGATTTTCCAGGCATGCGGAGAATCCTTCCTGCGGCTGGAAAGTTCCAGCCTGGAGATGGCTGAGATGCTGGCGAGCGCCTCCCCGCGAAATCCCAGGCTTTTCACGCTGTCGAGATCGTCCAGCGTGAAAATCTTGCTGGTCGCATGGCGAACGAGGGCGAGCTGCAGGTCCTCCTTGTCGATTCCCGCACCGTTGTCGATGATCCGGATCTGCTTCGTGCCCCCTTCGCGCAGGATCACGGAAATTTCGCTCGCACCCGAATCGATGCTGTTTTCCATGAGTTCCTTGAGCGCGGAGGCCGGCCTCTCCACCACTTCTCCGGCAGCGATCTGGCTGACCAGGAGATCCGGAAGTATCCTGATGTTTCCCATTCCACGATTTTACATGGTATTGCTGCATAATGGCCGAAACAATCCCTGGGCGAAGGAGACCCCGGATGAATCAGATCGGGGCGGACCTGCTTGCAGCCTATCTTGCCACCACCTACCGGGCCTGGGTGGAGGGCGCTTCGATCGACATCCGGATAGGCGAGCACTCCCCTGCTCTCGATCGCATTCTGGACGGAAAGTCCTGGGCCTTCATCTCGGCATCGAATCCCGGATCGGTTTTTTCTCCGCACAACGAATCCAGGAAGGAAGCGTTGCGCAGGGTGCTCGAGGATTCTGGTCATTCCTTCTTTCCTGCGCTGGGCATCCCGGACGAGCCGGGCTGGGAAGCGGAGGAGAGCTTTCTCGTGGCGGGAATCGGCGAGGCGGAAGCAGTCGAAATCGGGCGACGCTTCGGCCAGAATGCGATCCTTGCAGGCTGCATGGGCAGCCCTGCAAGGCTCCTGATCTGCACGAAAGAGTGATCCATTGCACCACTGCGGTGCGTTCCTGATTCTCCAGTTTTTACAACATTCTGATTGGAAAGGATTCGTTCTCTGGCACGGCTCTTGCGATTCATTCCTTATCCAAAGGAAGGGAGAGAATCATGACGCTGAAGACAGGATTCGGCGCGGCAAGCGAGGCTGGGTTGCGCGAAAGGAACGGGGATTTTTTCGGGATGGTGATTCCCGGGGAGGATCTCCTCGTCAGCAAGGGAATCGTCGCGGCGATCGCGGACGGAGTGGGGGAGATCGCGGGCCGCGAAGCTGCGGAATACGCTGTCCTCAGCGTTCTGAGCGATTATTACGACACCCCGGAAACCTGGGAAGTGCCCCATGCGCTCGGCAAGCTGCTTTCCTCCACGAACCGCTGGCTGCTTTCCCATGGCGCAACGAGAAGGGAATTTTCGACGATGGCCACCACGCTGAGCCTGCTGGTGCTGCGCGGCGCCCGCTACACCATCGCCCATGTCGGGGACACCAGGATCTACCGGTTGCGGGGAAAGGAGCTTGCCCTTCTGACCCGCGACCATGTCTGGCAGGGGGCGGACGGGAAGCATGTGCTGAAGCGGGCGGTAGGGCTCGACATGCATCTCGTGGTCGATTACGAGGAAGGGGAGTTGAAGCAGGGGGATGTCTTTCTGCTCGCATCGGACGGGGTTTGGGAGGTCCTTGGAGACGCGCGCATGTCCGGGATCCTTCAGGATTGTCCGGATCCGGAAAAGGCCGCTTCCTGTCTGGTGGAGGAAGCGCTCGCTTCTGGAAGCGAGGGCAATGCCACCGCCCAGGTGATCCGGGTCGAAGAGGTTTCGACCGAATCGCTCGTGGATTACCTGCGCAAGGATCTTCCAGCTCCACCCGCGCTGATGCGGGGACAGCGACTGGACGGATATACCGTGCTGGATCTGGTGCACGAATCCGCCGGGCGGGTTCTTTACAAGGTGAAGGAAGAGTCGAGCGGGCGGATCCTTGCCATGAAGGCGCCGAAGCGGGCGGAGGAAGGTTTTCTGGTCGAGGAATGGATTCTGTCGCGCATTTCCTCTTCCTTCGTTCCGAAGGTGATCGTCCCGGAACGCAGGCATTTCCAGTACATGCTGAGCGCCTGGCACGAGGGGAATACGCTCCTCGAAATGATGCAGTCCGGTCATCATTTCAGCTTTGCGGAAGTCGAAAAGATCGCCTCGATGCTGGCGAGAGCGGTAGCTGCGCTCGAGCGGCTCGGGATCGTACACACGGGGATCAGGCCGGAGAACCTGCATCTGGGCGCAGACGGAAAACTGCGGCTCCTCGGTTTTGGCGCAGCATGCTGCCCTTCCGCCGGAATTCCCGGAACGGATCTCCCGAGCGACCCGGTCGCATCGGAAATCCATGCGATGGGATCGAGTCTCTACGAAATCCTCACCGGAAAGTCTCCCTATGAGGGGGGAAGGGTGGATCCGGTTCCTCCAGGAAAATACCGGCCCGACGTTCCGGACTGGTTCGGCAACATCCTGGTGAAATGCGTGCTGCGCGATCCCGCCCGCCGCTTCGAAATGCCCGAGGAAATGCTGGTTGCGCTCGAGGCCGGAGAAAAGGCGATCGTTCCGGTCCAGGCGAAGACACCTTTGGCGCAAAGGAATCCCCTTGCCACCTGGAGGTTCACGGCAGCGGTTTCGATTTTCGTGAATCTCTACCTGATCTACCTCAGGATGGTCGAATCGATAGAGGCTACTTCGGGAAGTCCCTGGTGAGACTAACCCCTTTTCGAATTGCGCCGTTCGAAAAGGGATTCGATTCTCCTGCAGAGAAAGGAGTCGATCGGCCAGCAGGTTTCCGGGTTCGCCAGCCAGAAATCCACTTCCCGAACCGCTCCTTCGTCCCCGAACTCGAAATCGAGATCGTGGCGGTTTTCCAGTCTGCCGGCCCAGGCGGAGACCTGATCCGGGCTCAGCTTTCCTTCCGAGAACAATCCGAGGACGGTGAAGATGTGCGTTCGCGTGACCCTTGCCAGCGCCTTTTCCGCGAAATGGCCGTAACTTTGCAGTTCCTCCAGAACGAGGGGGGCGGCAAACGGATTGTTGATCAGTTCCGAAACGAGAAATTCACGGCTGCGCATCTTCCCCTCCATTCCAGTCAGAATGTTTCTTCTGAATATAATTTTTCCGGCATTTCAGGGCAATAGGGGCACACTTAAGTGTTACGGTATATACCCTTTTTCGCCGAAGAATTCGTCTGTAGAATTCAAGCCTTCGCAATCTGGGCTTGAACGAGGGGAAAGCATGGATCAGCAGGATCTTTTCAGGACCGGCGAGGAGGAACTCGCCCTGGGCCGCTTCGCGGAAAAAGCCTATCTCGATTATGCAGTTTCGGTGGTGAAGGGAAGGGCGCTTCCTGACGTCTGCGACGGACTGAAACCGGTGCAGAGGAGAATCCTTTTCGCGATGAACGAAATGGGGCTGGGGCCTGCCGCGAAACCGGTGAAGTCCGCACGGGTGGTGGGGGATGTGCTCGGCAAATTCCATCCCCACGGGGATCAGTCCGCCTACGACGCGATGGTGAGGCTTGCGCAGGATTTTTCGCTGCGCTATCCGCTCGTCGACGGGCACGGGAATTTCGGTAGCCGCGACGGGGACGGGGCGGCTGCGATGCGCTATACCGAGGCGAGGCTCACGCCGATCGCCAATCTTCTCCTGGAAGAGATCGGAATGGGAACGACCGATTTCGTCCCCAATTACGATGGCGCGTTCGAGGAGCCGAAACTGCTCCCTTCCAGGCTGCCGATGCTGCTTCTGAACGGAGCTTCCGGAATCGCAGTGGGCATGGCCACCGAAATTCCTCCCCACAATCTGGGCGAAGTCGCGCGGGCTGCAATCGCCTTCATCCGCAATCCGCAGATTTCCGTGGAGGAAATCCTCGATTCGATCAGGGGGCCGGATTTCCCGGGAGGCGGCCAGATCATTTCCAGGGATTTCGTGGAAACCTACCGCACCGGAAGAGGATCCTTCCAGGTGAGGGCGAGATGGAAGATGGAGGAACTCGCAAGAGGGCAATGGCAACTCGTGGTGTTCGAGCTTCCACCCGCCACATCCAGCCAGAAAGTGCTCGAAGAAATCGAGGAAATCACCAATCCCAAAGTCAGGGCGGGAAAGAAAGCGCTTTCCCAGGAACAGACCCAGTTGAAGCAGCTTTTCCTTTCGCAGCTCGATACGGTTCGCGACGAGTCCGGGAAGGATCAGCCGGTTCGCCTCGTGTTCGAGCCGAAATCCTCCCGCCAGAGCCCGGAAGAATTCGCCAACCTGCTTTTTTCCAGGACGAGCATGGAGTCCTCCAGCCCGCTCAACATGGTGATGATCGGCACGGACGGCAGGCCGCGCCAGAAGGGGATCGTCGAAATCCTCTCCGAATGGGTTTCCTTCCGCTTCGATACGGTGAGGCGCCGCACTTCGCACCGGCTGGACCAGGTTCTCGACAGGATGCACATCCTGGAAGGAAGGCTGATCGTTTTTCTCAACATCGACGAGGTCATCCGCATCATCCGCGCATCCGACGATCCGAAGCAGGATCTCATGGAGAAATTCTCGCTCACTGCACGCCAGGCGGAAGACATCCTGGAAATCAGGTTGCGCCAGCTCGCAAGGCTGGAAGGGATTCGCATCGAGCAGGAATTGTCGAAGCTCGGGGAGGAAAAATCGGATCTGGAGAAGCTGCTTTCCGACCCTTCCGTGATGAAGAGGAAGGTCATCCGCGAAATCGAGCAGGATGCGAAGCAGTACGGGGACGAACGCAGGACCCTCATCGAGGCTGCGAGCCGTTCTTCTCTTGCCAGTCAGGTGGTGGACGAGCCGGTCACGATCACCCTTTCCGTGAAAGGATGGATCCGATCGAGGACAGGGCATCATCTCGATGTCCCTTCCTTCAAGGAAGGGGATTTCCTGCTCGAAAGCCTGGAATGCAGGTCGGTCGACCAGATCGCGCTCTTCGCATCGAACGGCAAGCTGTATTCGATTTCGGCATCCATGGTTCCGGGAGGAAGAGGATCCGGCGTGCCCGTCACCACGCTCGTCGACCTGCTGGGGGAGAAAATCCTCTACATGCAGCGGGTGAAGGAAGGGGGCAAGGTGCTGGTATCGCAAAGCGCGGGATACGGATTCCTTTGCGATTCCGCTAATCTCGTCGCAAGGACCAGAACCGGCAGGAATTTCATCTCCCTGGAACCGGGGGAGAATCTGCTTCCTCCTGTGGCATTCGAGCCGGGGGCGGATCTGCTGGTCGCCGCGCTTTCGAAGGATGGAAAATTCCTGCTGTTTTCTCCGGATGAATTGAAATATCTTCAGAACGGAGGAAGGGGAGTGCTCATCCTGTCGCTCGATGCAGGGGATGCTCTTGCCGAAATCCGCATCGCAGGGCACGATGCGGTGGCGTTTCGCACGCTCGGGCGGGGAGGCAAGGAAACGGTGCAGACTCTTCCCGAGCGGGATGCGCTCGCCTATATCGGAAAGCGCGCGAGAAAGGGGAAGCAGCTTCCCTTCAAGGGAAAAGTGATCGGATTCTTCAGGGAAGATTCGAAAGAATCTTCCTGACCGGATTGGGGATGGAAGAGGTGAGCGCCTGTTCCGCCCTCATCCAGATCCCGTCACCGGGGGAATCCGTCCTTGCAAGCACCGCTTCGATCTTCAGCCTGAAGTGCGTGAAACCATGGGTGAATCCGGGAAGATCCGCAGCTTTTTGCGCGCGAAACTGCTCTTCCCAGCCCTCGCCGATTTCGGGCAGGCAAAGCAGTCCTGCCCAGACTCCCTTTTCAGGCCTTCTGGAAAGGAGGATTTTCTCTTCGTGGAACAGCACCAGAAGCCGGGTTTCCCGATTCGGTAGCGGTTTTTTCGGCCGCGGTTCCGGGAATTCTTCCACCTTTCCGCAGGCGAGCGCCGCGCAACTCGCCTGGACGGGGCAGGATGAACAATCGGGCTGCCTGATGGAACAGGGGCCGGAGCCGAGATCCATGAGCGCCTGGGTATAGCATTCGATTTCGTTTTCGGGGAGAAGCGATTCAGCGAGTTGCCACATGGCGTTTTCGACCGACTTTTCTCCGGGGAATCCTTCGATGGCGAAGTGACGTGCCAGCACCCGTTTCACGTTTCCGTCCAGGATCGCGGCTCGCTTCGAATGGGCGAAAGCGGAAATCGCAGCCGCAGTCGATTTTCCGATTCCGGGGAGTTCGGAAAGATCTTCCGGGAATGTTCCTGCTTCCTTCACGATGATCGCCGCCTTGTGCAGATTTTTCGCTCTTGCGTAATAGCCGAGCCCGCTCCAAAGCGACAGCACCTCGTCGAGGCTCGCATTGGCAAGAGAGTGAACGTCCGGGAATTTCTCCATGAAGCGCAGATAATAGGGGATCACGGTCGAGACCCTGGTCTGCTGCAGCATGATCTCGGAAACCCAGATCGAATAGGGATCCCTCGATTTCTGCCAGGGCAGATCATGCCGTCCGGCGTTTTTTTGCCAGGAAATCAGTTTTGCCGGGAATTCGGTCGCCAATTCGCGTTTCCGGGAAGGTTCATGGTGAAATCGTTGTGTTCCCTGATGCCGGGAATGTCGGGGAGCAGTCCGTTTCCGTAGAACACGTTGCCGATGAGGTTCGTGTCGATGTTCCCTTTGGCGAGCCGGATGAAGACGCCGCCGAGTTCATGCTGATTGAGGAAGGTGTTCCCCTTGGCGACGAAGGAATTTCCGGAAGGCCTCATTCCTTCTTCCCCGTAAGCGACCATGGTGTAGTTCTGAGCGCGTTCTCCCTGCTGGATCACGTTGAAGGCGAGCAGAACCTTGCCTCCGTTGGGGAAATCGGCTTCGTAGCTCGATTCCCCGCCGTCGTCGGCGATCCGGTTGTCCGTCACCACGCTTTCGTAAGCGCGGCTCTTGAGATCGTGCCCAACCACTGCGCCATGCAGGTAACAGCGCCTCACCACCAGTTTTTTCACTCCTCCCACGTAAAGATTGTGGGAAAAACCGTCGCCTGCGCCGTTGTGATCGAATTCGGAATCGAGGATATAGACCGAGCTTTCCGGGTTTTCTCCGGTGAGGATTCCGTTCTGGTTTTTCCTGAAGAGGCAGCGGGAGACCATGAGATCGCGCCCTTCCAGGCGGATTCCCGCGCCGTTTCTGTCCCGCACGGCAGCATTTTCGAAGGCGATGTTCTCCACCGTGGTGAAGTTTCCCTTGATCACCCAGATCGCCTTTCCTTCCGCGCTTTTGCCGTCCGC
>JABEVD010000050.1 GCA_013044025.1 Burkholderiales bacterium | reverse complement strand
TCACCTATCGGCTTGATTCCTATGCCTTCAATATAGACCAAGAGATAAAAGTGACATAGCTATCTTGAAAGTCATATTCGAATCCTGATCGTGCGCCATCAACATAGGAAGCCCGGCTACGCAGGTGGCAGGCGGTAATCGTGCGCAGCCCAGCGATGCCCAGCGACTAAGATTATATCGTGATCGCGAAGCGGGCCGCGATCTCGGTCGTTTGTTGGACGGGCCCGATTTTGGCTCCAGGTGGCCATGCAGATATCTCTTCGGGGATACCTTCTTTCGGGGGCAGTCCTGCCGGTGCCAGGTCTTGAATTATCGCTTTCTGATAATTCAAGACCTGGCACCGTAATGCTCGCAGTCCGAGCGGTTGGCCAAAAAAAGCCGCTAATATTCCACCGGAACCGGATCCAGGCTGCGCCACAGATACCAGGTGGCGACCGAACGCCACGGGCTCCAGATTCCGGCGATTTCCTTCATTTCTGCCCTGCCCAGCATTTCTCCGTAATGGAGCCGGATCGCGCGCTGCAATCCGATATCGTCGAGCGGCAACACGTCCGGACGCAGCGCCTGGAAGATCAGGAACATCTCTGCGGTCCATCTGCCGATCCCCCGCACCGTGGTGAGCAGCCGGATAAGATCCTCGTCAGGCAGTCGATCCCAGCCATCGAATCGCCCACCATCGAAATGCTGCGCAAGATCCTTCAGGTATTCCGCCTTCCTAGCGGAAAGACCGCAGGATCTCAGTTCTTCACAGCAGAGGACAGCGCCGGGCGTGACTTCGCCGAGCAGGCCGACAAACCTCCCCCAGACCGTTTCTGCCGCCTTCACCGAGATCTGCTGTCCGACGATCGATCTCGCCAGGGTGGAAAAAGGATCGCTGGTCCTTCTGAGACTCACCCCGGGATGCTTCGAGATGATTCCTGCCAGCACCGGATCGCGCGCAGCAAGCCCGGATTTGGCTTCTTCCCACCAGGGAGGAGTCAGCATCTGCGCCTTGCCCACTTTCTGCAGATGTGGAAACGCCAGGCGATCATGACGAGGACATAGGATGAAAAGGAAAGAAGCAGCGCGAGGATGGGAATGCCGATCAGCAGCGGCTTGCCGAGATGTTCGACATATTCGATCAAGACCGGGAGCCATTCCGAAAATGCCTTGTCGCCGAACTCCAGCAGATGGATTTCTTCCGCTTCCACCCCCATCGCCCAGGCGCCGATCCTGTGCGCCAGCACATACAGGGGTACAATGGTGAAGGGATTGGTGTAGAGCGTGGTGAAAACCGCGACCGGAAGATTCACCCTGAAGAGGACGGAAAAGAGCGCTGCGCCAAGCATCTGGAACGGACCCGGAATGAGTCCGGCGAACATGCCGACCGCGACCCCGCCCGCGACAGGGCGACGATTGAGTTGCCACAGGGCGGGGCGCCGGATTGCCGGACCGAACCAGGAGAGGTTGCGGTTTTCCAGCAGACTCTGGCGGCTCGGAAGCCATTTTTTCAGGTGTCGCCTCGGCAATCTGTCACAATCCCGTCATACTGGAAAGTTGCTTTTATACCATAGAGTTTCGCCAATTAGAATAGAATTCATCCATGAAAATTTTCAGCCTTCCCGCAACCGTATGGCTGCTCGGCGCGGTGAGCTTCGTCAACGATTCTGCAGGCGAACTCGTCTACACTGTGCTTCCGCTCTTCGTCGCAACGATGGCGGGCCCTGCCGTTCTCGGCCTCCTGGAAGGAGTCGCTGAAGCCTCGGGCAGCCTGTTCAAGCTGTTTTCCGGGGTGGTCTCGGACAGGATGGGTTCGACCAAAGGCTGGGTGCTGGGCGGATACGGGATCGCTGCGCTGTCGAGGCCGCTCCTGGGACTTGCGGGCTCCTGGCCTGCGATCCTCGCCTTGCGCTTTGCAGACCGGCTTGGAAAGGGGCTCAGGACATCCCCGCGCGATGCGCTCCTCGCATCTTCCGTCGATGCTTCGAAGCGCGGACTCGCATTCGGCCTGCACAGAAGCATGGACAATGCAGGAGCGGTGGCGGGCCCGCTTGCAGCCGCCTTCCTGCTTTCCCGCCACATGGGGCTGCGGGAAGTGCTGCTCTACTCCGCACTGCCCGGATTGCTGGTGATGCTCTTCGCACTCTTCGTCAGGGAGCCTGAAAAAACCACGCCAAAAAAACGCAGCTTCGACTGGAGACTGGGCAATTTCCCGGTCGAATTCAGGCGCTACCTGCTGGTGCTCGCCCTCTTCACTCTCGGCAATTCCTCGAACATGTTCCTGCTGTTGCGCGCGAAGGAGCTCGGACTGGCAGAAGCGCAGGTGCCGCTCCTGTGGGCGCTCACCTCGCTGATTGCCGCGATTTTTTCCACGCCCTTTTCCGCGCTCTCCGACAGGATCGGTAGAAAGACTCTGATCCTCGCCGGATGGGGAATTTACGGGATTTTCTACCTCGCGATCGGGCTGAACGGGAAGGTCGCCGACCTCTGGCTGCTCTTCGCCTTTTACGGGCTTTTCCTCGCCGCAACCGAAGGAGTGGAAAAAGCCTATGTAGCCGATTTCGCACCGCCCGCCCTGCTGGGTTCTGCCTACGGATGGTTCAACATGACCACCGGCATCATGCTGTTGCCCGCATCGCTGCTGTTCGGTGCGATCTGGCAACTGGCCGGGGCGCAAGCCGCTTTCGCATTTTCTTCGATCTGCGCAGTATCGGCTTCCCTGCTGCTCGCATTCCGGGTGAAGCCTACTGGTACCTGAGCGCCTCGATGGGCTTCAGGCGCGCCGCCTTTCTCGCCGGATAATAGCCGAAAAACACCCCGACCCCGGCCGCCACCAGAAATGCCATCACGATGGATGCCACCGTGATCACCACCGCGATTTCAGCCAGGCGATTGACCAGGAAAGCGCCGCCCACGCCGATCAGCACCCCGATCGTGCATCCCGAAATCGAGATGAAGATCGCTTCCATCAGGAACTGGGTGAGGATGTCCCGCTGCCTTGCGCCGATCGCAACCCGGATGCCGATCTCGCGGGTCCGCTCCGTGACCGAAACCAGCATGATGTTCATGATGCCGATCCCGCCCACCAGCAACGAAATCGAAGCGATGGCGCCCAGCATGATCGACATCACGCGCGTCGCCTGGGCCGCCGTGTTGGCGAGCGCGGTGAGATTGCGGACGGAAAAATCGTTTTCCGCCCCTTCCTGGATGTGATGGCGCTGCCTCAGGAGATCGGTCATGTCCCTTTCCGCCACCTTCATCCTGTCCGAAGAGGCCGCCTGCGCCATGATGAAGCGCACCGTACCCTGGAATTGCGTTCCGAACAGCTTTCTTTGCGCGGTGGTGACCGGGATCAGGATGGTGTCGTCCTGATCGCGCCCGTCCAGACTCTGCCCTTTCGCGCCCAGCACGCCCACCACGAGATAAGGACTCTGCTTGATGCGGATGGTCTTGTTGACGGGATCCTCTTCTCCGAACAGGTTCTGCGCGACGGTCTTGCCGATGAGGGCGACGCGGGTTGCGGAACGCACGTCGGAATCGGTGAATGGATAGCCTTCCGCGATCGTCCAGTTGCGCACCGTGAGATAGGCCGGGGTGGTGCCGTAAACCGAAGTGCTCCAGTTGTTCGATCCATAGACAATCTGGGCGACGCCCGGCACTGCCGGGGCGACCGCCGAGATCTCGGGCAATTCCGCAATCGCCTGGGAATCCGCGACGGTGAGGGTCGGGGTTGCGCCGGAGCCCATGCGCAGCCCGCCGCTCGTGGATGAGCCGGAAAGAATGATGAAGAGATTGCTCCCCATCGAGGAAATCGACTGGTCGACCGAATACTGCGCTCCCTGGCCGATGGCGAGCATCATCACCACCGCGCCCACGCCGATCACCATGCCGAGCATGGTGAGGAAGGTTCTGAGCCGGTTCGCGCCCATCGCCCGCCAGGCCTCCACCAGCATCTGCAGGATCATGTGTGCGCCTCCGCAACGTCTCCGTCGTAAATGAGCCTTCCGTCCAGGAACTTCACCAGACGCTTCGCATAGGTCGCGATGTCCGGCTCGTGGGTGACGAGCACGACGGTAATACCCTCATTTTCGTTGAGCTTCGTGAAGATTTCCATGATTTCCCGGCTCGTCCCGGTGTCGAGATTTCCGGTCGGCTCGTCGGCCAGAATCAGTTTCGGGCGGTTGACCAGCGCTCTCGCGATCGCCACCCGCTGTTGCTGACCGCCGGAAATCTGGCTGGGAAGAGAGGAGGCATGCCCGGCCAGTCCCACCTTTTCCAGCATTTCGTGTGCCCTTTTCGACCTTTCCGCTTTCTGCACATTGCAATACACGAGGGGAAGCGCCACATTGTCCTCAAGATTCGCCCTGGGCAGCAGATTGAATCCCTGGAAAACGAAACCGATCACCTCGTTTCTGAGATGGGCGAGCTGATCGGCATTCAGGGTGCCCACATCGCGCTCGTTTAGGATGTAGCTTCCTGCAGTCGGGGTGTCGAGGCATCCCAGGATGTTCATGAAAGTCGATTTCCCTGAACCGGAAGGCCCCATCACCGCGACGAATTCCCCGGAAGAAATGGAAAGATCGATCCCCTTCAGCACGGGAACCGCCCCCGCTGCGGTCTCGTATTCCTTGAAAAGCTTCTCGATCCTGATGACGGAATTCATCAAAGCATTCTCATCCTGAAAGAGCTTTGCGAACCTTCATCGGAAGATTTCGCCTCCCCGGTCACGATCCTGTCTTCCGGCCCGAGCTCCCCGCCCGAAATCTCGGTCATCCTGTTATCGGTGATGCCGGCCTTCACCGCAACCTGAACCAGATTCTCTCCACGGATCACGTAAAGAGTCCTCATCCCCTTTCCGCCCTTCCTCGGCGAAGCGCCCTTTTCCGGGCTGAAGCGGAAAGCCGCATTGGGAACGAGCAGCACATGCTGCTTCTGCGCGATCACGATGTTGACATAGGCGGTCATCCCCGGTTTCAGGATCTGCTCCGGATTGTCGACCGAAACCACCACGTCATAAGTCACCACGTTCTGCTGGATGGTGGCATTCAGACGGATCTGCGCGACCTTCCCCTCGAATACCCTGCCGGGAAATGCATCGACCGAGAAATGGACCTGCTGCCCCACGCGGAGCTGGCCGATGTCGGCTTCGGCGAAGCTCGAATCGATCTGCATGTTTCGCAAATCCTGCGCGATCCTGAACAGCGTCGGGGTCTGGAAGCTCGCCGCGACCGTCTGCCCCACATCGATCTGGCGATCGATGATCACGCCAGACACGGGGGAGCGGATCACCGAATACTGCAGATTGGTCCTGTCCCGGGCGAGCTGCGCCCTGGCGAGCGCGACCTGTGCCTCGGCCGACCTTCTTGCCTGGATCGCAGTATCGTAATCCTGTCTCGCGATGTATTGCGCTGCATAGAGCTCCTTCGAACGCCCTTCATTGGCCCGATCGAGATCGAGGCTCGCCTGCGCATTGGCAAGATTCGCCTCGCTTTGCCCCACCTGGGCGAGAAACAGGGCGGGATCGAGCCTCGCCAGAATCTGCCCCGCCTTCACGCGGTCGTTGAAATTCACATAGAGATACTTCACCGTGCCGGAAACCTGGGTGCCGACATTGACGAGAATCACCGGATTCAGGGTTCCGTTTGCGGAAACCGTCTGCACCACGTCCCCCCTCACCGCCTGAACGGTCCGGTATTGTCTGTCGAGCGGAACCGTCCTGTTCTTCTTCCAGGCGAGGAAGCCGGCTCCGGCCAGAAGGAGCGCGAACACCATCAAGATGATTTTTTTCTTCATTTCATTCCTTTGCCGGGATTGCGTTCAGGTTGCCCATCGCCTGGGCGAGGATCGCCTTGTCGATCTGCCAGGTGTAAAGCGCCTGGGCGCGCTGCTGACGTGCGGATGCGAGCGCGGATTGCGCAGTCAGCAGGTCGACGATGATGCCGACCCCGGCCTTGTATCTGCCGAGCGCGACGCGCTCTGCCTGGATTGCGCTCTCGAGCAGGGTGGCCGTCGATTTCAGGGTTTCGGTCGCCGTGACGAGATTCTGGTAGGCGCGCCAAACGTCGAGCGTCACCTGCTGCGAAATCTTTTCGACCTGCGCTTGGGATGCTTCCACCTGGGCTTTCGCCGCCCTCATGCGGTAGGTGGTGTTGAAGCCTGTAAAAATGGGAAAGTTGATCGCAAGGCCAAGGGAAGTGCCGCTATAGGGATCGTACACGCTCGAATGGGTGTAGTTCTGGCTGGCGGAAAGCGTGATGGTCGGAGATCCGGTCGCTTCCGCTGCCAGCACGTTGGCCTTCGCAGCTTCGAGTTGGGCTTTCGCAGCGAGCAGGTCCGGGCGTATGCGCTTCGCTTCCTCCATCATGGAATCCACCCTGCCCGCGAATTTCCCCTCGTCCTCCAGGCTGCCGGGAGACTCGATGCGAATCCCGCTTCCCGCATCCAGCCCCATCGCATTGGCAAGCGTTCCTTCGGCGATTTTTTCGTTTCCCTGCGCGGTGATCCGGTTGAGCACGGCCTGCTCGAGCGCGGTTTTCGCCTGCAGTTCGTCGGCAGGCGTCGCAGTCCCCACCCGGTTGCGGGTCGAAGCCGCATCGTAGCTCTCACGACCCGATTTTTCCGCTTCGATGGACGCTTCGAGCAGCGCTTGCGTAGCGAAAAGCTGGTAATACGCCTGGACTGCAGCCAGAAAAACTCCCTGCATGGTCGCATCCTGCGTCTCGTTCAGGGCTTTCAGGGTTTGCTCGGCATTTTCCAGCGCGGCGCGCCTCGCTCCGAAATCGTAGAGCAGCAGGCTCAATGTGAGCGAAGTCGAAGTCTGGCTGTACACGGAACTTCCCGCCCCCTGCAGGCGGCTCAGCAGGGAGGAATTCTTGTTCAGGCTGGGATTGACGTTCGCATTGAAGGTCGGAAGATAAGCGCTTTTGGCAATCCCCACCTGCTCCGCCTGGACTTCCGCATTCGCCCAGGCTTCCCGGGTCTGCGGATTGTTGCAAAGCGCGCGCGAAACGACATCTGCAAGATCGTAGGGCTTGTCCGCAGCATGGGATGCGCCGCAGGGAAGCGGCGGAACCATTTCCCCCGTCGAAAACGGGTCCGCAATGCCTGAAGCATTGGCCGTTCGCAGCAAGATGGCCACGCAGATTGGCAGGAATTTCTTGAACATGATCGCTTACGGCTGGTACGAAGAGGATTTCATCATCATAATGATAGAGGATATGCAAGGATTGTATCTTAACCGGGATGAACGACCATGGATCTTGCACAGGGTAGCGGCGTCGAACATCTTCCCGCTTTCGTGACCAGCCTCGGCATCGGTCTGCTGATCGGCCTCGAGCGCGAAAGAAGCCCTGCCGCGAAGGCGGGACTCAGGACTTTCGCCCTGGTTGCGCTCTTCGGGGCGATCTCCGGCCTCCTTTCGGACAGAACCCAGTCTCCCTGGATCCTGTTCGCAGGAATCCTGGTGGTCGGCATGATGACCGTGGCGGCCTATCTTCGCGCAGCAGATCCGGAAGCCGATCCCGGCACGACCACCGTGGCCGCCATCGTCATGTGTTACGTTCTCGGCGCGCTCACCTGGTATGGCTATTCCACGCTGGCGGTGATGCTCGCGATCACGACCACCATCTTGCTCTATTACAAGACCGAACTGCACGGCATGACGCAAAACCTGAGCCGGCGGGACGTGATCTCGATCCTGCAGTTCTCTGTGCTCACCTTCATCATTCTGCCGATCCTGCCGACCAGGAATTACGGACCCTATTCCACCCTGAATCCTCATCAGATCTGGCTGATGGTGGTGCTGATCTCTGGAATCAGTCTCTCCGGCTACATCGCGCTACGCGTGGTCGGAGAGCGGTACGGCG
This sequence comes from Burkholderiales bacterium, assembly GCA_013044025.1. Taxonomy (GTDB): domain Bacteria; phylum Pseudomonadota; class Gammaproteobacteria; order Burkholderiales; family JABEVD01; genus JABEVD01. The sequence continues at coordinate 9,784 of JABEVD010000050.1, read as the reverse complement.
CCCCGCTCGTCGGACTGATGGGCGGACTCGTCTCCAGCACTGCAACCAGTCTCGCCTATGCGCGTCACCACAGGATGAATCCCGACATCCTGCAGCTTTCGGTGGTGGTGATCCTGCTCGCCAATCTCACGGTGCTGCCGAGGCTCGCGGTCGAATGCGCGGTGGTCTCCCCGGGCATTCTGCCAACCATTTCCCCGGTACTCGGCACCGGGCTGCTGTTCGGGCTGGCGAGCGCCGCCTACTGGTACAGGAAGCTTCTGGAAAAACAGGCGACCGTCCTTCCCCAGGTGAGCAATCCCGCGGAAATCAAGGCGGCAGTGGGCTTCGGTCTGCTTTATGCGCTGGTGCTTTTCTGCTCCGCCTGGTTCTCCGACATCGCCGGAAGCCGCGGGGTGTATGCGGTTGCGCTGATTTCAGGTCTCACCGATGTCGACGCGATCACGCTTTCCAGCCTCAGGCTGCTCTCCCAGGGAAAGCTGCTTTCCGTGGAAGCCACGACCGCGATCAGCCTCGCGCTGGTCTCGAACATCTGCTTCAAGCTGGGCATGGTCTTCACCATCGGAGGGGGCGTTCTCGGCAGAAAATGCGCGACCGGAATGCTCGCGGTGGCTTTCGGAGTCGTGCTCGCGGTACTGATCCTGCGCTCCTGATTCATGTATAATATTCTGTTTTGAAGGAGATTCGCGAAAATGGAAGCAGAAAGGATCAATTCGATCGGCAACCGGCTGGAAGACCTCGGAGCGAGGGAAGCCGAACTTCGGAGGTATCTTTGACTTCGATGCCAGGGAAGAGAGGCTGATCGAAGTTTCGAGGCTCTCCGAGGATCCAGCCATCTGGGAAGACGCCAAAAAGGCGCAGGAACTCGGCAAGGAAAAGAAGACCCTCGAGGAAATCGTCCACAACCTGAAGCAGATCGACGCCATGCTGCGCGATTCGCGGGAACTCTTCGCTATGGCGAAAGAGGAAGGGGACGACGAAACGATGGAAGGCGTCGAGCAGGACGTGGAAAAAATCCTGAAGTCCGTGGAAGCGCTGGAATTTCGCCGCATGTTCTCGAACCCGATGGACCCCAACAACTGCTTCATCGACATCCAGGCGGGTTCCGGCGGAACCGAAGCGCAGGACTGGGCTTCCATGCTGGAAAGAATGTACCTGAGATATTGCGAAAGAAGCGATTTCAGGGTGGAAGTGCTCGAGGAATCCGAAGGGGAAGTCGCCGGCATCAAGAGCGCGACCCTCAAGGTGGAAGGAGAATATGCCTACGGATATCTCAGGACGGAGACCGGCGTGCATCGCCTGGTGAGAAAATCCCCATTCGTCTCGGGAAACCGGCGCCACACCTCATTCGCCAGCGTGTTCGTCTATCCGGAAGTGGACGAATCGATCGAAATCACCATCAACCCCGCCGACCTCAGGGTCGACACCTTCCGGGCTTCAGGGGCGGGCGGTCAGCACATCAACAAGACCGATTCCGCAATCCGCATCACCCATCTTCCGACCAACATCGTGGTGCAATGCCAGAACGACCGCTCCCAGCACAAGAACCGGGCGGAAGCGATGAGCATGCTGAAAGCGAAGCTATACGAGGCCGAACTCAGGAAGCAGAACGAGGAGAAGCAGGCGCTGGAGGATTCGAAGAGCGACATCGGCTGGGGACACCAGATCCGCTCCTATGTCCTCGATCAATCCCGCATCAAGGACCTCAGGACTGGCCATGAAGTCGGCAACACCCAGGCCGTGCTGGATGGGGATCTGGAGGACTTCATTTCCGCGAGCCTGAAACAGGGCGTATGAAGAAAGCGAGCCCGAGCGCAAAGAGAAGCAGCGATCCGGGCTCGGGAATCATGCGGATCGTGTTTCCAGCCGTGGTGCCGAATCCGACCAGAACGTTCGTCACTTTCGCAGTCTGAAGCAGACCGGGATTGTTGAAGGTGAAGACCGCCTGCTGCTGGATGAAAGGATTGTGCGGCCCGTTCCCCGCGATCGAGGAATTGACCGTGGTGTAACTGCCGTTCGAGGAAGGCGGCCCGATGATGGTGTCGATCGGGCTGCCGCCGCCGGAAAGATCGTTGAGATAGGATTGTCCGCCGGAAGATCCCGCGGTCCAGTGGGCGATCGGAGAGACGGTCTTGGTGGAAGTCACCGCGCCGCCGGAAGAGATATTGACCTGAGTGCCCGTGCTGGTTGCCAGATCCTTCGACCCGAGCGAGAGAACCGCACCGCCGCTGTCGACGGTGAAGAAAAGCGAACTGATGTCCTGCCCCACGCTCACGATGCCGGATTGCAGATTGATCACGGTCACGACCATGCTGCCGGCGGAAATGCTGAATTTGACGCGCGCCCTCACCGGCTCCCCTGCGCTGTCGACCGAATTGGCCGCCGTGGCAAAGGAATAAACGGATGCGACCGCCTGCCCGAAGGACAGTAGAAAAAGGAGAAACGCGGCCAGAACCCTGCTTACCGCCATCGGAACTCCGTGGAATTTGGAATCTATCCAGATTATATCAATTCCAATTCACAATTGCACGGATCCGCAGTTTTTTCAGAAACTTCCGGCCTCACTTCATGGCCGATGGAAATCTAGCGGTCTCCCCCGCGATCATGAAGGCGCCAAACCCCCGGTGGTGGAGCGTTTTCGGATCGGCAACATCCGGATCCACCCAGGCTTTCACCACCTGGAGCAGAAAAAGCTCGTAGGCAGGAATCCTGTCGAAAACCCTGCATTCCAGACTCGCATAACATTCATCGAGGAGTGGCGCACCCACCAGCGAAGCCGGAGATACGGCAAGACCGAATTTTGCGAACTTGTCGAGATCCCTTCCGGAAGCATTGCCGCAACCGACCACCTTTTCCGCGATTTCGAAGGTGGGAATGTTGAGGACGCACTCGCCGCTTTCCAGGATGAGCTCGTGGCTGAAATTGCGGTCGCTCACCACGCAGGCGACGATGGCGGGTTCGAATTCCACCATGGTGTGCCAGGATTGCGCCATGACATCCCTTTTTCCATTGACATGGGAAGTGATCAGCACCACGGGCCCCGTCTCGAGGAGGCCATATACTTCCGAAAGCGGAAAATCCATTTTTGCCATTTTTCCTCCCGGCTGGTAGCAGGACAATCCGATTGTAGGCAATCTGTGGCGAGTCACCCGCCTCGGTGCTATAATTCCGAACTTGTTTTGACGACATAACCCTTTGAAAGAACTGCCCGAGGCAGTGAATGCACCATGATGACAGAAGACGAAAACCAGATCGTTGCCGAACGCAGGGCAAAACTCGCAGCCATCCGGGCGAAGGGAATCGCCTTCCCGAATGACTTCGAAAGAAAACATCTCGCCGCAGACCTGCATGCGGAATGCGGCGATCTCGATAACGATGCGCTCTCCGCCAATCCGCGAGAAGTGTCGGTCGCCGGCAGGATGATGCTAAAAAGGGTGATGGGCAAGGCGAGTTTCGCCACGCTCCAGGACATGAGCGGCAGGATTCAGCTCTACATCACCAACGACAAGACCGGCGAAGCGGCGCACGCAGAATTCAAGCACCACGATCTGGGCGACATCCTGGGCGCGAAAGGAAGGCTTTTCAGGACCAAGACCGGCGAACTTTCTGTCGAAGTGACGGAGCTCGAACTCCTCACCAAATCGCTGAGGCCCCTTCCCGAAAAATTCCACGGGCTCACCGACCAGGAGCAGAAATACCGCCAGCGCTATCTCGATCTCATCACCAGCGAGGAAACCAGGCGCGTTTTCATCGCGCGATCGAAAATCATCCAGTCGATGCGCGAATTCTATGCTTCGAAAGGTTATCTCGAAGTCGAGACGCCGATGATGCATCCGATTCCGGGCGGCGCGTCCGCCCGCCCCTTCGTGACCCATCACAATACGCTCGACATGGATCTCTATCTCAGGATCGCGCCGGAGCTCTACCTGAAGAGGCTGGTCGTGGGCGGATTCGAGAAGGTTTACGAGATCAACCGCAATTTCAGGAACGAGGGAATGTCGACCCGGCACAATCCGGAATTCACCATGATCGAATTCTACGAAGCCTATCGGGATTACCGCTACCTGATGGATTTCACCGAAGAACTTTTCCGTCATGTCGCGAAACAGACGCTCGGCACGGTGCATTTCGAATATCAGGGAAGACGACTCGACTTCGGCAAGCCTTTCGAGAGGCTCACCCTTTCGGAGGCGATCCGCAAGTATCATCCCGAATACGATGAAGCCGACCTCGAAAGCCGCCCCTACCTGATCTCGAAGCTGGAAGCGCTCGGCGCGAAATTCAGAAGAACCGACGGCGTGGGCGGACTGCAGCTCTCCCTGTTCGAGGAGACCACCGAAGAGCTTCTTTTCGATCCGACCTTCATCGTCGATTATCCAGCGGAAGCTTCTCCCCTTGCGAGGCGGAACGATTCCAATCCCTCGATCACCGACCGCTTCGAGCTGTTCATCGCGGGCCGCGAAATCGCCAACGGCTTCTCGGAATTGAACGATCCCGAAGATCAGGCGGAACGCTTCATGGATCAGGTGAGACAGAAGGAATCGGGGGATGCCGAAGCGATGCATTACGATGCCGATTACATCCGCGCGCTCGAACACGGACTGCCGCCCACCGCTGGAGAAGGGATCGGCATCGATCGCCTCGTGATGCTGCTTACCGACACCCCGAGCATCCGCGACGTGATCCTGTTCCCGCAGATGCGCCCCGAAGTTTAGGCGACGATCTCCCTCAGGCTCTGCCTGAATTCCCGGATCAGGCGATCGGTGAAATGGTGGTGGAATCCTTCGAGGACGCCCACCACCAGATAAGCCACGATGAAGGGCTGCACCAGGAAAAACAGGGCGACCAGCGACATTTCGGCATAAGCCCTCGCCCTCCTGCCCGATTCCTGCAGCCTTTTCACCCTCAAATGGAATTTCGCCCCGGCCTTCCTGAGCGCGACCACTTCGCTCACCATCAGAAAAAAAGCCAGCACCATCCCCGCCATCACGGTGAAATACAGTTCAATTTTCATGATTCCCCCCTTCATCCATGATAGCCGATGAGAAACCTGGCGACTGTCTCGAAAGAAAATTATCCGCTCAAATCGAATCGAGAAGACTCTTCGAGACATTTCTGCAGCGTCGGCGTCATCCGGGATTTCATGAATAGCAACTATCGGACACCAGTTCGCACAGGCGTCGCCTCATTTTTCCTCGCAGAGCCAGTCAGAGAATCGCCGCCTGTGACGGGCATATTCTCCGATGTTTCCTTTTCCGGGATCGAGCGCCTTCATCAGACCGGGCAGTTTCAAAGTAAACAATCGCAAAACATAGGCTGGATAATAGCGGTACGCCCTCCAGGAATCGGGAGGAGCCGGAAAATTCAAGGCGATGACCGCAGGGGAAGGCAGCAGGATTTTCGCCATGCTGGAAAGCGCAGCCCCGGACTTCGACGCATTCAGCATGTTCAGCACATCCTTGTGGGGTAAACTATGGTTTCCGGATTCAGAGAACAAAAGATACTCCGCACTTCGACGCCAGGACGGATCGACCTCGCTCCCAAGCGCATCCAGCACATCTTCAGGAACTGCTGCATCGAGATGGAGCCTCGCCAGATAAAGCGGAGCAAGCACAAGTTTCCGCCATCCGGAAGGGATGATCTCTTCGAGTAACAAATTCCAGTCCAGAGGTTCGGACCCCAGAAGCAGGGCGATATCCGCCAGCGCACGCGGGCCGAGATCGAAATCATGTTCCAGGGTCGCATGAATGCAAAGGTGGAAAAGCAGATCTTCAGGACAAAAGAATCGGACCGGATCCTGGCCGATTTTTCTGGATATGTTCCTGCTCCACATCTGCCCGATCAGTTCCTCATCCATCCTGAAAGATGGGTGGGGGGCGATCAGCCCATGATGCAGTTCGACCTGGATTCCGGAAGGGCTTCTCAGGGGTGGAAGATGGCGCCTCTGGTTCATGTGCGCCGCAGCGCTCCCTTCGATGGCCGGTACATAGCCATTCCCGACCAGCAGATCGAAGGCTTCGAGACATCGATCCTTTTTCAGCAGAAGATCTAGGTCCCGCATCGGCCTGCAGGCCGGAGAAGGATAACAGAACTGCGCAAGATGGGCGCCCTTCAGCGCAATGAAAGGCATTCCCGCCGATTCGAGCCGCCTCGATACCTTGACCAGTTCGCCGAACACCTTCAATGAGCGCACTGCATTTCTGCGATGAGCCTGCAGAAGGCGCTCCATGATCTCATCCGGGATTTCATGATCACAACGGCTCAATCTGAAGAACAACATCGGGCCAAGCCGGTGCGCACGGGCGATGCGCAACAACTCATCCCAATCCTTTTCCTCCATTGCGGAAAATTTTTCCCTTTCGGGGATGCCTTCATCGGCTTTGAGCAGGTCGAGAACGAGCTTTCTTGCCCGCGACAGATTGTCGACCACCAGCCATTCCTTTTTGATGCAGAACCGTTACATGGCATGGGCATTCCATTGCGAAATGCCCGACAAGCCCGATTCGGGAATTCAGGTCAAAAAAAGGGCGCTTTGAGCGCCCTTTTTCGAATCGCATTACATGGAGCAGTAGTACCCGCCGCCCGGAATCAGGTTGCCGTTTTCGTCCTCTGCCTTCGGATGATATCCGATGGCCTTTTTATCTCCGATGCCTTGGCACAGCTTGTCGCCATGAGCCTGAAGATCGGCGGGAACCGGACCGAACGCACCGGGATGATCCCAGACTTTCGCGTTGTCTGCGCCGATCATCAGCTTGGGAGGAATGGAACTGGGTTCGTTGCCCGGCATTTCGGCACAGCCAAACACCGAAACTGCAGCTGCAGCTGCCAGCAAAATCCTGAGACTGTATTTCATGCTTTACCCCCTTAACATTGAAAGTTTTCTTTGCCGAACATCCTAGCACATCCTATACCGACAATTCCCCGTTTGCAAGTTCGGCGTCGCATCACAAAACATGCTCGATTCCAAACACCGGAAAAACGGTTCAAACTGCTTCCCAGTTCCCCACTTTCCCGTTTACGACCCGGATCATGCCCTCGATCAAACCGGATAGTTCATCGAGCCGATGGCTGACCAGCAGAACGGTGATTCTGCCGTGCAGCGCGCGGATCGAATCGATCACCAGCCGGTGGTTTTCGGGATCGAGGGCGCTGGTTGCTTCGTCCAGGATCAGCAGCTCCGGTTTGCGCAGCAGCGCGCGGGCAATGGCGAGCCGCTGCTTCTCGCCGCCTGAAAGCTTCACTCCCCGCTCGCCCACTTCGGTCTGCAATCCCAGCGGAAGATTTCCCACCCATTCTGCAAGAGCAGCCTGCTCCAGCGCCTGCCAGATTTCTTCTTCCTGAGGATACGAATTCCCCCAGACCAGATTGTCGCGAAGGGTTCCGTTCTGGATCAGGGTTTCCTGAGGAATATAGGCGATGCTTCTCCTCCAGCCCGGCAATCTTTCCAGCGGGATTCCGTCGACCGATACCTCTCCGGAATCGGGGACGACAAGACCGCTCAGGAGATCGAGCAGGGTGGTTTTCCCCGAACCGGATGGGCCGACCACTGCAGTGGTTTTTCTTGCCGGAATCAGGAGATTTTCGGTGCTCAGCAGATGGTGCGATTGCGGGTGGCGATAATTTGCCGAAACGAAGGAAATTTCGGCTCCGATCCTGACCGGTTCGATGCCGGATTGATGCGGATCCCGGTTCGCTTCGCATTCTTCGAGCAGGCTCTTCCAGGCTGCAAAAGCCGGAAGCATGTACAGCATCTGCTTCCATCCTCCCTGCAATTCTGCGAAAAAAGGCATTACTCTCGCAAAGATTGCAATCGATACCAGAAGCTTTGCCGCCGGAATCTTGAACCAGGAAACGGCCGCAAAACTCAGCAAGGCAAGCGTGGCTGCGCCACCGACCCGGTAAAAAGCCTGAACCCTGGAGTGCAGCAACTGATATTCGCTGAAGCGATTGCTGACTTTCTCGACTTCGCTGCCGAAGCGTTCGACATTTCCTTCTTCCTCGCCGTGACTCTTGATGAGCTTCATCGAAGTGAGAAATTCCTGGATCTGGGAAAACATCTTCTGGTTCGCCAGACTCAACAGCCCTCCTCCCTGCCTCGCGCTCCGGTTGGAGTGGCGCAAAACAAGCCAGAGGGCGAGTCCTGCGACAATGGCGATCAGGGTGAGCGCGGCCGAAAGTCTGATCGCGACATAAAGATAGGCAAGAGACAGAAGCGAAACGGTGAAGGAGCGGAGAAGGAAATGGGTGCCCGTCACGATCCGCTGCACTTCGGAGGTGAGCACGCCGATGATTTCCCCACTATGCCTGCCGAGATGGAAACTCCATCGGCTGGCGGCGATCGCTGCATAAAGTCTTTTTCTCAGGCTGTCTCCGAAACGCCTTTGCAGCGATTGCGCCTCGATGTCGCGATAAAGCGCCAGCCTGGATTGGAGGAAAACCAGCACGACGAAAAGCATCAGCGCGCTGCCAAGGTTCAATTCGATCCCGAACGCGGCAAAAAACTTTTTCAGGGCATGCAACCAGGGAGGGGATGCCGCGGATCGGTCGAAAACTCCCGCCAGGGAAAGGATGGGAAGAAGCAGCATGAGCCCCGCCCCTTCGCCGGCTGCAGCAGCCAGATTGAAAAATGCGGCACGCTTCGTTGCCTTCGGATCGAAACGCAGGAACTCGGAGAGATAGGCGAAAAATCCATGCTTCCCGGTCATTTGCGGTTTTCCGACTGCAGTGGCTGCGCGAACCCGATCGAAGAAAAGCAGCCGACCACGGCGAATCTCCCGAAGCTCTGCCCTCCCGTCACCCTGATTTTCCCGCATGCAACCCAGGCATGCGCCGAAATTCCGCAAGAAGCTTCGCGATCGACGCCGAAAAACATTGCATATGGAATTCCGTAAATTCCGAGCAGGATTCTGGCTGCGATCGCCTGGGGGAAGCAGTTCGAAACCCAGGGAGTGAAGCGGGCGGCGAGTTGAACCACCCTCGCGATCGAGCGTGCCCTCGCCTCGGTTTCCGAATCGACGAGCGGAACGAAAGGCGCGATGTCCGTCTGGAATCCCAGAAATGGAGCCAGTTTTCTGAATGGAACGAAAAGGATGAGAAAGCGGCTTATGCCGAGCAGGAGCCATACAGGGAGAAGCCAGCGCCTTTCGAAAGACGGCCTGCCGAAGAAATTTCTGAACTTGCGCGAAATACCGGACATGCTTCCCTTCTTCCGATCCTGGTGACATAACTGATTATCGCATCGAAAAACGGATTCAGGGCCAGATCATTTCGAGATTTGCGCCCTCCTCTCTTTCTTTCCTGAACCCCAGCGAGAAATACAGCGTTCTGGCCGGGATGTTGCGGGGATCGACCGAAAGACGGACAGTCTTCCCTTTCTTCTGCAGGGAGGAAACCAGTCTCCTGCCGTATCCCTTGCCCCGCTCTTCCGGAACGAGTGCGATGTAAACCAATCGGATTTCGAATTCATTTTCGTCTTTCAGCAGGGATCCCATGGATTTCCCCCTTTTTTCCACAACGAAGCTTTCCGCTTCAGGGAACTGGCCGAAGTATCCTTTTCTTTGCGCCTGAAACTGCATCTCGATGAGGCTGTCCGTCATGGGGCCGGGAAGCCCGAGCCGTAGAAGATCCTCTCTGGTCGAACGAAAAAGGATTTTCAGGAAGGACAGATCTGCGCCGCATTCAGGGCGAAGGCGCAATCCGGAATCGATTTCGATCATTTTACCGGACCTGCTCGCCGCCAGGGGGGGCGACGTGCGCGATTTCGACGATTCCTTGCAAATTCATCATG
>JABEVD010000049.1 GCA_013044025.1 Burkholderiales bacterium | reverse complement strand
TGCGCTTCATGGTGAAGGATTCCGGAATCGGGATTCCCCCGGAACTGCAGTCCGGGCTCTTTCAGCCATTCACCCAGGCGGACAGCTCGACGACCAGGAAATACGGCGGGACCGGGCTTGGCCTTGCCATCAGCAAGCGTCTGGCGGAAGGAATGGGCGGGAAAATCGGCGTGGAGAGCAGCGAAGGACGGGGAGCGACTTTCTGGGTGACGCTTCCCGTTTCCGTCGGGACGGAAGATCAGTCTTCCACGTGGCCGGATGCAAGGTTGCGCATGGTGATGCTCGCCGGAGACACGCCGGAGAACAGGAAACTTTGGGGGATGTATTTCGAAAACTGGAAGATTCCGTATGCGGCAGCGGACAATTTTTCCGATTTGCAGAAAAGGATCGGCGAGCTGGGGGCGGAAGGCATTGCTCCCGATGCGGTGCTGCTCTTCGATCCGATCGAGGACATATCGGTGTTGCGCGCAGGGCAGATTCTCTGCGAAGCGGGATACCATGCGATCTGTTGCCTTTCCGGGCCGGATGCGGAGCTGAAAGCAAGCCTGGAAACGAAGGGGATTTCCGTGCTGCAAAAACCCCTCAAGCAGTCCTCCCTGCTCGACATGCTCATGAATCAGAAAACGGTATCCGGCATTTCGGCAAGGGAATCATCCGGGCAGCAGGAGGCTTTGCCCAGGATCCTGCTCGCGGAAGACAACGGCGTCAATCAGCGGGTGGCGGTGCACATGCTGGGCAAGCTCGGCTACGTCGTGGACGTGGTGAACAACGGCGAGGAAGCCGTCGAGGCGCTCAGGAGGGAGAATTACGGAATGGTTTTCATGGATTGTCAGATGCCCGTCATGGACGGTTATCAGGCAACCGCTGCCATTCGCCATCTGGAATCGGAAGGCCACACGCCGATCATCGCCATGACCGCCAACGCCATGGAAGGGGACAGGGAAAAATGCATACGCGCAGGAATGGACGATTACATCTCCAAACCGCTGGAAATTGCGCGCCTTCAGGAAGTGCTGTTCCAATGGGGGCGAATTTCCAGGGGGAAGAAGATTCTTTCTCGGGAATCGGCTGAGGTGATCGATCTTTCCCATCTGGAAGGCATCTTCGGCGACGAAAGGGAAGTGATCGCGGATCTACTGGAACTTTTCATGGACTCGACCCTGAACCTGCGTGATAGGATCTGGTCTGAAATGTCGGAACAGGCTCAGGGTTGCGCACATCTTTTGCACGAACTCAAGGGAACCGCGGCCAATGTGGGCGCCCATTCCCTGGAAAATCTCGCGAGGAATATGGAACTGGCTGCAGCGGAGCAGGATTGGGAAGGGATGAAGGAGCTTGCGTCGGAACTGGATTTCGAAGTGCGGCTTGCGGCAGAATTCGTGAAAAAATACACAGGGGAAACCAATGCTGGATTCTGAAAAGTTTCTGGAACTCAAGGCAAGCGCCAACCTTCCCTCTCCGAAGGGAACTGCGCTAAAGCTCATCGAGCTCTGCCAGCGCGAGAATGTCACGCTGCCCCAGCTCATCACCGTATTGCAGACCGACCCGGCCACGGTCGGGCGGATCCTGAAACTCGCCAATTCCGCTTCCTTCGCGAGAACCCGCCCTGCCGCCTCCCTTTCCCCGGACATCCTGATGTCCATCGGGATCCAGGCGATCCGCCTTCTGGTGCTGTCCTTTTCCCTGATCGCTGAAAACCGCAAAGGCGAATGTCAGGGCTTCGACTACACGCATTTCTGGATACGTTCGGTGATGACCGGCGCCGGCACCCAGCTTCTGGGAAGCTGCGCAAGGCTTGCCCCTCCTGCTGAACTCTTCACCCTGGGCCTGCTCGTCCATATCGGCCAGCTTGCCATGGCGACGGTATTTCCCAGGGAATATGCCGAACTGATCGGAAAATTCGACCAGTTTTCCAGGGAAGTTTCCGCTCCGGAGGAACAGTCCTTCGGCTTCACCCATATCGAGGTATCGGCGGCCATGATTCAGGAATGGGGTTTGCCGAAGCTCTTCACCGACGTGGTGCGTTTCCACGAGAATCCGGAGAACTCCGGAGAAGGGGGACGCAAAGTCAGGCTGATGAACTGCCTCGATCTGGCACAGAAGCTCACCGGGATCAGCTTTCTCTCCGACGAGGAAAGGGAGGTCGAATTCGTCGGTTTGAAACTCCTGGGAGAGCGGGCCGGAATCTCCGAAGATCAGCTTCTGGAATTGGCGGACCGGATGCTCGTGGAGTCGAAGGAATGGTGTTCCATTCTGGAGATGCCTCTCGACCAGTTGCCGAAGTTTTCCTCCTTTTCCGGATCCCCCTCCCCGGGGAAGACCGATTCCGTCGGAATGAGTCGCCCGGTTCTGGTGGTCGGAGAGCATTCCGACTGGCGGACAACGCTTCTCGACCTGCTTGGAAAGCTGGGGTATTCGGCACATCCATCCTCCATGGGGGATGCCGCACTCGTCAATGCAGAGATCCTCGACCCTGAAATCGTTCTCATCGAACTGGAAGGACACGAAGGATTGAGGACGATCAGCCGGTTGCGCGATGCTGGGAACGGGGGGTTGTGTTACATCATCGCGGTGTGCGGGGATTGCGAGGAGAACATCCTTTCGGCTGCGCTGCAGCGCGGAATGGACGATTATCTGCGGGAACCCGTGGAAGAAAGAACGCTGCTCGCGCGTCTCGCGGCCGGGCATCGCATCGTGAGCAAGCAGCGGCTCCTCATGCAGGAGCACGCCGATCTGCAGAAGATGAAATCCCGCTTTTCGAAATTCGCGAAGGGCGATTCCTCCGTACTTCTGTTCGATCCGCTTACCGGATTCTACAATCGGAGCTATGCGATCGACAGGCTGAAGCAGGAATGGTCTGCCGTGCTGCGCAGTTTCCGCCCGTTGTCGATCCTGTTGCTCGAAATCGATCAGTTCGCGAGCGTGTACGAGCTTCGCGGTAAGGAGATCGCCGATGCGCTTCTGCTGCATTTTTCCGCGGTGATCCGCGCCTCCGCGAGGCTGGCCGACATCCCCTGTCTCTATGCGGAAGGAATCTTTCTTCTCATCCTGCCCGGAACCGGGATCGAGGGCACGGTGAGGCTCGGAGAGCGCATCCTCGCCTCCGCTTCGGAGAGCGTGCTGAAAGTTTCGAACCAGAGACTGGAAATTGGCGCGAGCATCGGCGCTGCCGAAAAATCGGAAGGACATCACAGCTTCTATGCGCTGATCAATGCTGCCGAAAATGCCCTGGAGCTGGCCAAGTCGAAAGGCCGGAATCAGGTGATTCCGGCGGAGAGCTGAGGACAGACATGCAGGTTCTCATCATCGACGATACGCAATTGAATCTCACCCTGATGGAGCACCTCGTCAGGAGGCTGCCTGATTGCGAGTCGATCAGCTTCCTGAATCCGCTGCTCGCTCGAAACTGGTGCAGGGAGCAGGTCCCGGATCTGGTGATCGTCGATTACATGATGCCGGAAATGCATGGAATCGAATTCACCCGCCAGTTCCGCGAACTGCCTGGATGCGCGGAAGTTCCCGTGCTGATGGTGACGGCCAACCATGAAACCAGCCTGCGCCACGAGGCGCTGAACCAGGGCATCACCGATTTCCTCAACAAACCCGTCGACAAGACGGAGTTTCTGGCGAGGGCCAGGAACATGCTTTCCCTCAGGGAGAGCCACAAGAAGCTCACGGATCGGGCGGCCTGGCTTGCGGAAGAGGTCAGGCTGGCGACCGGGAAAATCGTGACGAGGGAGCAGGAAACCATTTTCTGCCTCGCCAAGGCAGCAGAATATCGCGATCCGGAGACTGGATCCCATATCCTGCGCATGGCGCATTATTCGAGGCAGATCGCGGCGAACCTCGGATTTTCGCTCGAGCAGCAGGAACTTTTGCTCAAGACCGCCCCCATGCACGACATCGGCAAGGTCGGGACTCCTGATCTCATTCTCCTCAAGCCTGGAAGGCTGACCCGGGATGAGCTTGCCATCATGCGGCAGCACACCGTCATCGGATATGAAGTGCTCAGCGCCAGCAGTTCCCCGCTCATGAAGGTTGCGGCTGAAATCGCCCATAGCCATCACGAAAAATACGACGGAAGCGGCTACCCGGGAGGATTGAAAGGGGAGGAAATTCCGGTGTTCGGGCGGATCGTCGCCGTCGCGGATGTATTCGATGCGCTCACTTCAGAGCGTCCTTACAAGCAGGCCTGGAGCGTGGAACAGGCCTCGCAGTTCCTGAAGGACGGCAGCGGCGTTCACTTCGACCCCTCCTGCGTCGATGCTTTTCTTTCCGGATGGAAGGAAGTGATGGAAATCAGGGAGCGCTTTCTCGACGAAGGGATTCCCCTGCCCCGCAGGGACATCGCCGAAGATTTCTGAAGGATGCGCATCCATCCCGTCAACCGGGGTACGCATGGCCAATTTTCAGAAAATCAGATTATAATGAATCTCAAATATATTTCGGAGCGTGCCATGTCCCTCGAACTGCTGGAAGCTGTCAGGTCAGGAAATGCTGTTCTCGCAGGCGAACTGATCGGGCGAGGAGAAAACCCGGATACCAGGGACGAGAAAGGGAACACCCTGCTCATGATCGCATCCTATTCCGGAAACGCGCCGCTGGTTCGCCAGTTGCTCGATCTTGGCGCCAACGTCCATCTCGAAAACTCGAGCGGCTGGACCGCCCTGTTCATGGCTTGTCACAATCCGGAACTCGATCGGGGATTCCCGGAGGTGGTGGAGTTGCTGATCGAAGCCGGCGCCGACATCGAGAAGTCCATCGGATACGGCATCCGGCCGCTGATGCTCGCCGCAGGCTACGGGGAATCTCCCGTAGTGGAAGTGCTGCTCGCGGCGGGCGCGGAAGCGAAGGCCGCCAACGAGGGCGGAAGGACCGCCCGCCAGATGGCGACCGACAAGAACTATGTGGACGTCGTCAACCTGCTCTGGGAGGCGGAAACGAGTTCCGGAGAACCTTCCGCCTGCAGCACCCCTTCGGTCGTGACCTTCCACAAACGCTGACTCAGTTCAGACTTTTCACGCCTGCAGTGCCGGGCGCCACCACCGGAACGCTGCAGGATACGCCGGATGCATTGCATCCGGGTGCGGGTCCCGTCCATGTCGATCCGTTTGGAAGCGTGACGGTCACATTGGTCCCTGCCGGCACGGCAAGACAAGCCGTCATGCTTGCCGAAATCGAGCTGCCCTGGCTCAACGGGGTGGCTGCGGCGATCTTGGCGGGATCGTCGTTTCCTTCCGCATCCTCCTGATCTTCGCAGCGCCCGAAAGTATCCAGTGGATGGATGCCGTGTCCGTGCGCCTTTGCGCCATACATCTGATCATCCGGGACGTCGAGGGTAACGCGCGCGCCCCCCATGCGGTGGCAGATCGTGATCTTTCCGTCAGGCGAAGTGCCCAACCTCTGCTTCCAGTCCACATTGTGCGAAACGCCATAGGGATCGGTATAGCTGAAATCATATTTCTGTTGCTGCCCGGCATAGAACGACGGGGAAATGGTGTCGTCCTTGCGGTATGTATTGACTCCATCGGATTCATTGATGTCCTTGGTTTGCGTCCTGTCCGAATGGCCGTCGTCGGAGCCGTGGTGCTCGTAACCTTCGTCCTTGTCGTTGTCCTGGGTTGGGTTTCCGGAAGAACAGACCGTTTTCACGACCTGAACGCCGCAGGTGGACACGATGGAGGTCGTGCATCCGCCGATCGAGGATTCGCTGTCCGCATGGGCATGGATCGCGAAACATCCGGTGAACAGGGCCAGGAGCAGGAGGGGGGGATTGGCTTTCATGATGATTCCTCTGAGGGTTTTCATGAGCCTAATTTAGGATCATCCCGTGAGGCAATCAAGGCGCATCCGACGCGCGTGAAACTTCCGGAAACAGGCGGCTGCTCCGGCCGACAGCCGGTCGATTTCAGGGAATGTACGGCGGTCAGCCTTTGAGCCGGATCGGCTCGAGATGGATGCTTCGCTGCCCGTTTCCGATCCAGATATTTCCTTCCTGGACGGAGAGGTCCAGGTTCATGCTGCGGCTGGCGAGCTTTTCGAGTTCAGCCGTGTCCGGAAGCAGGATGACGCAAAGGTTTTCGTGTCTGGAAAAATCCTGCTGCGGCCACCAGATTCTGGCAGCCCTGCCGTAGGCATAGATTCGCACCTTGTCCGAGCGGTTGCACGCCTTGCGCACGCTTCTTGCGTCGGGTAGCCCGACATCGATCCAGAGTTCGATGTCTCCGGTGAGATTTCTTTTCTGGATCGCGGGCTCTTCGTCGGAAGAAAGTCCGCGGCCGAAGCAAAGGCCTTCCTCTGCATGCAGGCCGAATGCGAGTATCCTCACCATCATCCTCTCCAGGGTTTCGGAGGGATGGAGCGCGACGGTGAGGGAATGGCTTGCGTAATGATTGCGATCC
>JABEVD010000009.1 GCA_013044025.1 Burkholderiales bacterium | reverse complement strand
TGAAGGAGCCGGGCAAGGCGCTCTATTCGGCCATGTTGAATCCGCAAGGCGGGGTGATCGACGATCTCATCATCTATTTCATGAACGAATCCTGGTTCAGGATCGTGGTGAATGCGGGTACGGCCGAAAAGGATGTCGCCTGGATGCGCAAGCAGCTCGAGGGAGCCAGGGTGGAGCTTTCCGTTCGCAACGATCTTGCCATGGTCGCGGTGCAGGGAGCCGAGGCGAGAAGCAAGGTGTGGCAGGTCATCGCAGGCTCCGAATCGGCAACTTCGCACCTCAAACCTTTCCAGGCGGTGGAGTACGGACCCTATTTCATCGCAAGAACGGGCTATACCGGCGAGGACGGTTTCGAGGTCATGCTTCCTGCGGAAAATGCAGAGGAATTCTGGAACGAACTGGCTGCGGCAGGCGTTTCGCCGATCGGCCTCGGCGCTCGCGATACGCTGAGGCTAGAAGCGGGAATGAACCTGTATGGGCAGGACATGGACGAGAGCGTCAGTCCGCTCGAGGCGGGGCTTGCCTGGACGGTGGATCTGAAAAGCGATCGGGATTTCATCGGAAAGAGCGCGCTGCTCGAAAAACCGGTGAAGAGGCGTCTTGCAGGGCTCGTGCTCATCGATCGCGGCGTGCTGAGAGCGCATCAGCAGGTGCTGACTCCGCACGGAGAAGGCGAAATCACCAGCGGAAGTTTTTCCCCGACGCTCGGAAAGTCGATCGCATTGGCGAGAATCCCCAAGGAAGTGGTCGACGGGGAGCAAGTGCAGGTCGTCGTTCGGGACAAGCAGCTCGTTGCAAAGGTCGTCAAATATCCTTTTGCCAGAAACGGCAAACCCCTCATCTGAAATGGAGAGAACAATGAACGTTCCCGCAAATCTGAAATACACCGCCTCCCACGAGTGGGCGAGGCGGGAAGAAGACGGCACGGTGACGGTGGGCATCACCGATCACGCTCAGGGACTGCTGGGCGACATGGTCTATGTGGAAAGTCCCGAAATCGGCCGCACGGTGAGCCGCGGCGAGGAATGCGCAGTGGTCGAGTCGGTGAAGGCCGCTTCCGATGTATATGCGCCGATTTCCGGCGAAATTGTTGCGATCAATGAAGAACTCGACGGATCTCCGGAAAAAATCAACGAAGATGCCTATTCCGCATGGATGTTCAGGATCCAGCCTTCCGATCCTGCCGAACTGGAATCGCTGCTCGACGCATCTTCCTACGAAAATGCAGTGGAAAACGAGGCACATTGAGATTTAAATGACCGGTTCATTCGTAAATCGCCATAATGGCCCTTCCGAACGGGAAGTTCGGGAAATGCTGGACAGGATCGGCGCACCCTCCCTGGATGCGCTGATCGATGAAACGATCCCTGCCGCAATCCGCCTGAAAAAAAGCCTCGATCTGCCCAAGGCGATGTCGGAGTTCGAATACATCTCCCATCTTCGCGGAATTGCAGCGAAAAACAGGCTGTACAAAACTTATATCGGACTGGGATATTACGGCACCATCCTTCCCGCGGTCATCCAGCGCAATATCCTGGAAAACCCGGGATGGTACACCGCGTATACGCCCTATCAGGCGGAGATCGCGCAGGGCAGGCTGGAAGCGCTGCTCAATTTCCAGACCATGGTGGCGGATCTCACGGGAATGGAAATCGCCAATGCGTCCCTGCTCGACGAGGCGACTGCCGCAGCGGAAGCGATGACCATGATGCATGGCCTGCGCTCCAGGGAGGATGTGAAGGCGGGAAAAAACAGCTTCTTCGTTTCGCACGAATGCTTTCCCCAGACCATCGAACTCCTGAAAACCAGGGCGAAACCGCTCGGAATCGAACTGGTGATCGGGGATTTCAGGACGCTCACCCTGAACGAAGCATTGTATGGCGCGCTGCTGCAGTATCCCGTGTCGAACGGGGCCGTGGAGGACTATTCCGGATTCGTCTCGAAGGCGAAGGAAAAGGGAATGACCGTCGCGGTGGCCGCCGATCTGCTGAGCCTCGTGCTGCTGCCCCCTCCCGGCGAGTGGGGCGCGGACATCGTGCTCGGATCGGCGCAGCGATTCGGCGTGCCGATGGGATACGGCGGGCCGCATGCCGCCTATTTCGCCTGTCGGGATGAATACAAGCGGTCCATGCCCGGCAGGATCATCGGGGTTTCCAGGGATGCGGACGGAAATCCGGCCCTGAGGATGGCGCTCCAGACCCGCGAGCAACATATCCGGCGCGAGAAGGCCACTTCCAACATCTGCACGGCGCAGGCGCTGCTCGCCATCATGGCGGGAATGTATGCCGTCTACCACGGACCGGAAGGGCTGAGGAAGATCGCGCTGAAGGTGCACCAATCCGCAGTTGCGATTGCGCTGGAATTGAAGAAGCTCGGATTCCATCTCGCTTCCGAAACCTTCTTCGACACGATCGAGCTTGTGCATGCGGACTGGGTGAAGATCAGGACCATCGCGGAGGCGTCCGGCGTCAACTTCCGTTATGAAAGCGAGGGGATCGGCATCTCCGTCGATGAGACGACAACTGTTGCCGATCTGAATGCAATTCTCTCGATCTTCGCTGAAAGCGTGGGAAAAACGGCTCCGGTTCTCTCCACGGAGGTCGTGGAAGGAATGAAGGCGCGGATTCCTCTGAGAACTTCGTCGATCCTGGGGCATCCTGTATTCAATTCCCATCATTCCGAGACGCTGATGATGCGCTACATCAAGCGGCTCGAGAACATGGATCTTTCCCTGACTCACTCGATGATTCCGCTGGGTTCCTGCACGATGAAGCTGAACGCGGCCTCCGAGCTGCTTCCGCTCACCTGGCCAGAATTCGCGAATCTCCATCCATTCGTGCCGCTGGAACAGGCTGCAGGCTATCAGGAAATCATTTCCGGGCTCGATGCGGCGCTTTCCGAAATCACCGGCTTTTCGCAGATGAGTTTCCAGCCCAACAGCGGGGCGCAGGGAGAATACGCTGGATTGCTCGTGATCCAGGCCTATCATCGTTCTCGCGGAGAAGGCAGGCGCAATGTCGCGCTGATTCCTTCTTCGGCGCATGGCACCAATCCGGCAAGCGCTGCGATGTGCGGACTGGAAATCGTGGTGGTCAAATGCGACAGGCAGGGCAATATCGACGTGGAAGACCTGCGCGAAAAGGCCGAACTTCACCGGGATACCCTTTCCTGCCTGATGGTGACCTACCCCAGCACGCATGGCGTGTACGAGGAATCGATCATGGAAATCACCCGCATCGTTCACGAGAACGGCGGGCAGGTTTACATGGACGGCGCGAACATGAATGCGCAGGTCGGCCTCACCAGCCCCGGCAACATCGGCGCGGATGTCTGTCACCTGAACCTGCACAAGACTTTCGCCATTCCGCACGGAGGGGGAGGGCCTGGAATGGGGCCGATCGGAGTGGCAGCCCATCTGGCTCCCTTTCTTCCGTCCCATCCCATGGTGAGAACCGGCGGAAGCCAGGGTATCCATGCGGTTTCCGCAGCCCCCTTCGGCAGCGCGCTGATCCTGCTGATTTCCTATGGATACATCAGGATGATGGGAGGGGAAGGATTGGCTGGGGCGACCAGGATGGCGATTCTCAACGCCAATTACATCAAGGATTCCCTGAAGGATCATTATACGACCCTCTATGTCGGAAAGAACGGCCGCTGCGCGCACGAACTGATCCTGAACTGCATGGAATTCAAGCGCGAAGTGGGGGTCGAGGTGGCGGATATCGCGAAAAGGCTGATGGATTTCGGCTTTCATGCGCCGACCACTTCTTTCCCGGTGGTCGACACGCTGATGGTGGAACCTACCGAAAGCGAATCGAAGGCGGAACTGGATCGCTTTTGCGAAGCCATGATCGCCATCCGGGCAGAAATCGAAGAAATCGCATCCGGAAGCGCGGACAGGAAGGACAATGTCATCAGGAATGCACCCCATACCGCGAAGGCGGTCATTTGCGGAGAATGGGGCCGTTCCTATTCAAGGGAAAAAGCGGTCTATCCGCTTCCCTGGGTGAAGGAAAACAAATTCTGGCCCGCAGTCGGCAGGGTGGACAATGTTTATGGAGACAAGCATCTCGTTTGCTCCTGTCCTCCAACGGAAAGTTACCTGTAATCGAAAGCCCGGCATGTTCCGGGCTTTTTTTTGCGGAAAATTTCAATCGGACATTGCAGGATTCCTGCCCGTGAGCTTTACTTAATCGGGTTCACGTACTAGGTTTAAATCGTTCGATCAAGAGGAGGAGAAAAATGAAGATCAATTCGACGAGATTCGGGCATCTGGAAATAGACGACAAGAGGATCCTGACCTTTCCGCAGGGGCTGCTCGGACTCGAGGGACTGACCCGCTACACCTTGCTTCACGAGGAAAATCATGTCGTGAGCGACATCAATCAGCCCAGGGAGCCAAGGGAATTCGAGCACATCGTGCATTACCTGCAGTCGATCGACGATCCCGACCTGACTTTCCCTCTGGTCGATCCTTCCGTTTTCGGCTTCGATTACGATCTGACTCTGACCGATGATGATTCCAGGATCCTGCAGGTGACAGGCGGCGATTATGTCGCGGTGATGCTGATCGTGAGCAAGTACCCGGAAGATGCTTACCGCAGCGACAAGCCCGTCTACAACAACATCAGCGCAAACATCAACGGTCCGCTCATCATCAATACGCGCAGCAGGATCGGAATGCAGAAAGTGCTGCCCAACATCAAGTACAACGTGATTTTTCACGCCGAAGAAGCTGCGGAACAAAGAATGCCGTCCTGATCCGGGCGCATCCGGAGCGGATCCAGTCGATCTGCCCCACCATTCCCTCCTTGTGGCGTCATGGACGAAATGGTAGCCTTCTGCATTCACTCTGCAGGAGGCGAAATGGGCTTCAACGACACCTTCAGGATGGGGGCGCATGCCGTCATCACCAACGAAAGAGCGGAAGTGCTGATGCTCAGGGCCACCTATGGAAAGCGCTCCTGGGTTTTTCCAGGAGGTGCGCTCGACATCGGAGAGACCGTGCACGAAGCGCTCTACAGGGAATGCCGCGAGGAGCTTTCCTGCGATGTGACCATTCTCTACCTGAGCGGGATTTACCATCATGCAGAGCTCAATTCCCATGGGCTGCTGTTTCGCTGCACCCTTGAGGAGGATTGCGAAATCGTCCTCAGCGACGAGCATTCGGAATTGAAGTATCTTGCATTGTCCGAACTGAGCCCTTCGCAGAAGAGAAGGGTGGAGGACTGCCTTGCATTCGACGGCACGGTGAAAAGCGCCTCCTTCTAGATCGTCTCCGCATCCATCCGGATCGCTCCGCACGGGCATTCTGAAGCACAAAGCCCGCAACCCTTGCAGAAATCGTAATTGAAGCGAAAGCGATTGCCAGGACCGAGCTTGATGACGGCATTGTCCGGGCAGACCCCGTAGCAGTTGTCGCATTCGAAGCAGTTTCCGCAGGAAAGGCAGCGCCTCGCTTCGAAGAGTGCGTTTTCCTCGGAAAGCCCCTTCACCACTTCCTCGAAAGTCGACTGGCGCCTGGCGAGATCGAGTTCGGGCTGGATTGTCTTGTGCGCGTCGCTGTAATACCAGGTATTGAGCATGGAAAATTCCGCGATCTGGTGTTTCTGCGGCGGATCGAAGGTTTCGTCCCTGAGCCAGGAATCGATGTTGCTGGCGGCCTTCCTGCCATGCTCGACTGCGAAGGTCACCGTCCTTTCCGAAGGAACCATGTCTCCTCCCGCGAAAATTCCCGGGTGGCTCGTCATCATCGCCGCATTGACCTTCACCATGCTCTTTTCGATGGCAAGGTCAGGAACGTTCTTCAGCAGATCGAGGTCGGATTCCTGCCCGAGCGCGAGCACCACGCAGTCCGCTTCGATCATTTCGAATTCCCCGGTGGGCTGTGGAAATCCCCTTTCATCCAGTTTCATTTTTTCGACCGTGATGGAATCGGATTCCACCGCGGAGATGGTGTTGAGCCATCTCACCAGGATTCCCTCCTCCAGCGCTTCCTGCAGTTCGGATTCGTGCGCAGGCATCTGTTCGCGCGTTCTCCTGTAAACGATGAGGGATTCGGTCGCCCCCAGGCGTTTCGCCGTTCTCGCCACATCGATCGCCGTGTTTCCTCCTCCGTAGACTGCGACCTTTCTTCCGATGAGAGGAGGGGATTCCTCTCCCATGCTGTGCAGAACCGATACCGCATCGAGGATGCGCGCAGCATCCCCTGCGGGAATGTAGGCGCGCTTGGCGATATGCGCGCCGACGGCAAGGAAGGCGGCATCGAAATCTCCTTCCTTCATGGCATCCATGACATCCTCCACCTTCGTGCCAAGGCGGATTTCGATGCCCATCTTTTGCAGCCTTGCGATTTCCGCATCGAGAATCTCCCTTGGCAGTCGGTATTTGGGGATGCCATAGCGCATCATACCGCCAGCAGCATTTCCGGCTTCGACGATCACCGCCTGATGCCCGAGCAGCGCGAGATGATAGGCGCAGGAAAGACCGGAAGGCCCGGCGCCCACGATGAGCACCTTCCTTCCGGTGGATTCCGCCATGGAAGCGGGCATCCAGCCTTCACGATTGGCCATGTCGCCGAGAAAGCGCTCGACCGCATGGATTCCCACCGATTCGTCGAGCTTGCCGCGATTGCAGGCAGACTCGCAGGGGTGATAGCACACCCTTCCCATGATGGCTGGGAAGGGATTGATTTTGGTGAGGAGTTCCCACGCTTCCCGATAGTTTCCGCTCTCTGCATGATAAAGCCATCCCTGGATGTTTTCCCCTGCAGGACAGGCGTGGTTGCAGGGAGGGAGACGGTCCACGTAGACCGGTCTTTGGGTCCTCCAGGATCCGGTATGATTGGCCCGGCTGGAGCCGGGATCTAGCGTGATGGCGAAGGGTTTTTTCATGCTTCCTCCATGAGGCCGAATTTCGCGATGTTTCGGTCTGCAATGCGCTGGATCAGGTCGATCGCTTGATCGTCCTTTCTGGAAAAGAGATGAGAAAACCGCTTCTGCAATCTGAGGTATTCCTCGACCGGCACTTTTCTCCTGATCTTCTGGCTGTTGGTCAGCTCCCCGTATTGCGCCTCGAAAAGAGGAAAAAGCCCGGATTCGACGGCGAGTCTTGCCACGCGGATGGTGTCCGATGGGTTCGATCCCCATCCTAGCGGGCAGGGAACATGGATGTGCACATAGCGTGCGCCATGGAATTCCATGGCGC
>JABEVD010000230.1 GCA_013044025.1 Burkholderiales bacterium | reverse complement strand
CTGCCTTCTTCGCACCAGGCGGACGGGAAGCTGGATTTCCCGCTTCATTTCGTCGATCGGAGCAACGAAGGAGATGGAAAACCCCTCCTCCTTCACGTCTAAATTTGCGCCCAGCCTCGCCCCGTTCTCGCTCAGGTTTTCGAGCAGTGCCGGCACGCTGCTTGCGTCGGCAAGGATCAGGGTGGCGGGAATCCTCACATCCACCCAGGGGGTGCGCCTCAAGGGCTGGATCCTCATTTGTTCCGGATAGGCGAGGTGCAGGTAATGGACCGGGGCGATACAGACCTGCATCACATGCGTTTCGAAAACATGGATTTCGCTCCCGGTGAACATCCTCACTTCGAGCGACTCCCCTTCCAGAAAGTCCATCCTGAGGCCTTCCCGCACCGGCTGCGTGACGAGCAGGCTCACCCCCCTGATATAGCCGATGAGACGGGATTCGAAGCGGGCATTTCCCGGTCTCGCAAGCTGGACCCTCTCCCAGATTTTCGGCCTGATTCCCTGCCCCGGAAAGGAAGAATGCTGCACGTTCATGTGGCCTCCCTGGATTTCCCGATAGTGCGACATCATGTCGCATTGTAGGCGACATTCATCGTTCATAAAATGCGCATCAAAACACCATTGGGGGAAACATGAAAATAAAGCATGCGCTGACGATCGCCATCCTTCTTGCCATTCCCGGAAGGGAAGCGCTCGCCTGCGCCGCCTGCGGCTGCCTGCTCTCGAAGGACTGGGTCGGACAGGAAGACATCACCCATTCCGGGTGGGCGGTCGGTCTTTCCTACGATTTCATCAACCAGAACCGGATGAGGCTCGGAAACAGCAACCTCTCCTATCCCGCAGCCCTGAATGCGGTCGGCGGCACGGGAAACGAAGTGGAGACCGCCACAGCGACCAGGATCACCACCGCGAGCATATCCTACAATTCCGGGAACTGGGGCTGGGACGCACATCTCCCCTATTATGACCGCTACCACACCACCATGCAGACCGGGGATGGCGGCTACAACTATTCCCAGTCGAACGAACTCGGCGACATGCGCGTGATGGGAAAATACAACGGCATTTTTGCCGACGGCAGCACCGGAATCCTGTTCGGGGTCAAGCTCGCCACCGGTACGACCAACACCAGTTTCGCCTATGGGGGACTGGTGGATGCCGCCCTCCAGGTGGGCACCGGGTCGAACGACCTGATCCTCGGCGCCTACCATATCGGCTCGATCGGCAAGCTCGGCTGGTTCGCCCAGGCCACCTACCAGTTCGCCATCAGCACCACTGGAGGCTACCGTCCCGGAGACACCACCAATGTCAATCTGGGGCTGCGCTATGCGAAACTCGGCCAGAAAGTGACGCCTCTTTTCCAGATCAACTACATTCATCGCCAAAGTGACAGCGGCCCTGCCGCATCGTATTATACGGGTGGCCCGTACATCGGCACGCCGATCACAGGCGGGGATCTCGCCTATCTCGCCCCGGGCGCGTCGATCCGGCTTGGCGATGGTTACGCCGTTTACGGCTACGTGCAGTTCCCCGCTTACCAGAACGTGGTGGGGGTGCAGCTCGTGGCGCCAAGGATCTATTCTCTCGGGATTCGCAAGATTTTTTGACATGAAGCGCTGGTTTCTTCTTCTTTTTCTGCTGCATTGCGGCGCTGCCGCAGCATGGACGCTCGACGCAGGCGACAGGACCCTGCATCTTTCCGATTACAAGGGGAAATGGGTATTGGTGAATTTCTGGGCGACCTGGTGCCCTCCCTGCCTGGAAGAAATTCCCGCGCTCGAACGCCTTCACTCGTCCGGCAAGATCGAAGTGGTGGGCATCGCGGTGAGCTATGAGAAGAAGAAGGAAGTGCTCGATTTCGCAAAAAGCCACGGCATCACCTACCCGCTCGTGCTGGGAAACGAAGATACCGCAGCGAAATTCGGAGGTCTCGACAGCCTTCCCACCAGCTTCCTGTATTCACCCGGACGGAAAACTGGTGGGAGCACACCAGGGTCCGCTTACTGAAGCGGAAGTCCTTTCTGCGGAAAGTGGCGACAGGAGCCTGTTCTCCGCTCCCTAGAAATGCTCCACCTCGAGGGCGAGCATGAATCCGCCCAGCACGGTCATCGAAAGGCCGATCATGAAGAACAGGTCCGCATATTTTTCCAGCACGCCCCCGAAACGCTGCTTCCGCATCGAGGTGTAGGATAGAAAGCAGCTCAGCAGGAAAACCAGTCCGGTCATGGCGAAAACGGTATCGATGACGGTGCTGATATGCCTGGTCGCCTCGGTGAGCCGAACGATGCTGATGACGGTGACGCAAACGCCGGTCATGGTGGCGGAAGTCGGGAGGATATGGTTTGCGATGTTGTTTTCGGCGCTCATGTTCGATGTTTCGCGTATGGGTCGAAGTTTAAGACCTTGCGCAGGGGAGCGGGTTCCCGAAAAAACAGCGCCCGACAGGGGCCGGGCGAAAGGAGGGTTTGTTACCATTAGAATACATTTATATTCTAATTTAACAATCATCCCCTGTCAACCGAGATCGATCGGCAAAAGCTCCCGATCCTGAGACGATACCGGTGTCGGTTTTTTGTACACTTTCCCGCTCAAAAATCAGACAGAAAATGTAACAATATATATCTTTTCAGCATTGCGAAGTTGGCGCGAATATTGCTTTTTTGGAACAGGTTCAAAAAATTCAATCAAAATGAAATCATTCCGGAACAAGATTGCGCTCGGACTGCTGCTCGCCAGCTTCTCCGGGCAATCGAATGCGCTCACCATCAACGCCACTTTCGACAGCAACTGGCTGGCAAGCGCGCCTCCTGCCGCGACCGCAGCAGTCAATCTGGTGACCGGCATGTTCGGAAGCCTTTTCTCCAACCCCGGAACGGTCAACATCACTTTCGGCTGGGGAGATGTCAACGGTCAGGCGCTTCCCACCACGGCGCTGGGGGCAACCAGCAACGTCTTCGTCAACGGTTCACTCTATCCGCTCAGCACCGTTTCCAACCTGCTCAACGCCTATTCGTCCAGCCATCCTTCCAATGCCGTGATGGCGAGCGTGGTGCAGAACCTTCCGGCTTCCGTCACCAATCCGGGCGGGCAGGCGCTTTTCGCGATTTCGCAGGCGCAATATACCGCGCTCACCGGAACGAGCTTCGCCACGCCAGACGCCTATGTCGGCTTCGGCACCGGG
>JABEVD010000048.1 GCA_013044025.1 Burkholderiales bacterium | reverse complement strand
TTCCAGCAATTGCGTGGCGGGCGCAGCCGCTGCAGGCAGCGGCGTGGGCCCGGGCATGCTCGATTATGTGCTCGGCATCACCAAGGCCTATACCACCAGAGTGGGTTCCGGTCCCTTCCCGACCGAACTGATGGAGGAAGTGGGAGAGCATCTCGCCAAGGTCGGCAACGAATTCGGTTCCACCACGGGACGCCCGAGGAGATGCGGCTGGTTCGATGCGGCGGCATTGAAGCGCTCCATCCAGATCAACGGAGTGACCGGGCTTTGCATCACCAAGCTGGACGTGATGGACGGGCTGGAAAGCCTCAACATCGGCGTGGGTTATGATTGCGAAGGCGAGCAGCACGACATCCTGCCGGTCGGCGCGGAGACCATCGCAGGCTGCAAGCCGGTCTATGAAACCGTTCCGGGATGGAAGGAAAGCACGGCCGGCATCCGCAGACTCGAGGATCTTCCTGCAAATGCGCGCAATTACCTGAAGCGCCTCGAGGAGATCTGCGGGGTTCCGGTGGACATGATTTCCACCGGACCGGAACGCGAAGAGACCATCATCCTGCGTCATCCGTTCGAGTAGTCGGCGGGAGCGGGCTGACATTCCAGATTCGGGTCGCATATTCCTCGATGGTGCGATCCGATGAAAACCTGCCCATGTTCGCCACGTTCAGGATCGATTTGCGCACCCATCCCTCCCTGTCCCGATAAGCCTCCTCCACCTGCTTCTGGCAGGCGATGTAGGAAGCATAATCCGCAAGCAGCATGAACGGATCCCCTTCCCGCAGCAACGAATTCACCAGGCCTGCATATCTTCCCCTGTCGTCGGCCGAGAAGAAACCCGATGCAATCATGTCCAGCACCGCCTTCAGCTCCGGATTGGACTGGTAGATTTCGTAAGGATTGTATCCCTGTTGTCTGATGCGCTGCACGCTCTCCGCGGTGTTGCCGAAGATGAAGATGTTCTTTTCCCCGACCGCCTGCAGAATCTCGATGTTGGCCCCGTCCAGC
Organism: Burkholderiales bacterium; assembly: GCA_013044025.1. Classification (GTDB taxonomy): domain Bacteria; phylum Pseudomonadota; class Gammaproteobacteria; order Burkholderiales; family JABEVD01; genus JABEVD01. The sequence continues at coordinate 5,387 of JABEVD010000048.1, read as the reverse complement.
GTGCCGATGGTGAGGGCGCCGTTCAGGGCGAGCTTCATGTTCCCGGTGCCCGACGCCTCGGTTCCTGCGGTCGAAATCTGCTCGGAGAGATCGGATGCGGGAATGATGTCCTGGGCGGTCGTGACGTCGTAATTGGGAATGAACACCACCTTGAGGCGATCCCCTACGTGCGGATCGCGGTTGACGATGTCGGCGACATCGTTGATGAGCTTGATGATCAGCTTCGCTTTCGCATATCCGGGAGCGGCTTTTCCGCTGAAGATCACGACCCTGGGATGCACGTCCTGCCCGTTGCGGATGCGGTTGTAGAGGGCGATGACGTGCAGCAGGTTGAGCAACTGGCGCTTGTATTCGTGGATGCGCTTCACCTGGACGTCGAAAATGGCCTCCGCGCTCACTTCGAGTCCCAGCCTCAGCTTCAGCAGCGAAACCAGATGATGCTTGTTCTCCTGCCTGATCCTGAAGAATTCCTCGCGGAAGGAAGCATCTTCAGCAAGGGGAACGAGCTTTTCCAGTTGGGAAAGGTTCTTGACCCATTCCTTGCCGATCCTGGAAGTGATGAGCCCTGATAGCGCAGGATTGGTCTGGTTGAGCCAGCGACGCGGCGTGATGCCGTTGGTGACGTTGACGAATTTTCCGGGGCAGAATTCCTCGAAATCCGGAAAGATCCGGTCTTTGAGCAGTTCGGTATGGAGGGCGGAAACCCCGTTCACCTTGTGGCTGCCGACGATGGCAAGATGCGCCATCCTCACGCTTTTTTCCCCTTTTTCGTCGATGAGCGACATGCGCTGCAGCTTTTCGATGTCGCCGGGGTGGGTGTGCATCACTTCGTCGAGGAAACGCTGGTTGATCTCGTAGATGGTCTGCAGATGTCTCGGCAGGACATTGCCGAAAAGCGGAATCGGCCAGACTTCCATGGCTTCCGGCATCAGCGTGTGATTGGTGTAGGAAAATGTGCCGCGGGTGATTTTCCAGGCTCTGTCCCAATCGAGCTTCTTTTCGTCGAGCAGGATTCTCATCAGCTCCGCGACCGCGATCGAGGGATGGGTGTCGTTCAACTGGATCGCCACCTTCTCCGGAAGCAGGTCCAGGCTTTCGTGGCTCTTCTCGAAGCGGTGCAGGATGTCGTTGAGCGATGCGCAGACGAAGAAATATTGCTGCTTGAGGCGCAGTTCCCGGCCCATTTCCGTGGTGTCGTTGGGATAAAGCACCTTGGAGAGGTTTTCCGATTCGTTCTTGTCCTCCACCGCCTTGATGTAGTTTCCCTCGTTGAAGTATTCGAGTTCGAATTCCCGGGTGGCTTTTGCCGACCAGAGGCGCAGGTTGTTGGCCGTGTTGGTGTCATATCCGGGAACAGGCATGTCGTAGGCCATCGCCATGACGTTGTCGGTGTCGACCCAGTGATGGTGGCGGCCGGTTTCATCCTCATAGTGCACCACTCGCCCGTGAAAACGCACCGGATAGAGCACTTCCGGACGGGGGAATTCCCATGGATTGCCGTAGCGTAGCCAGTTGTCCGGGCGCTCCACCTGCTGGCCTTTCTCGATTTTCTGCGAGAACATGCCGTATTCATAACGGATTCCATAACCGGTTCCGGGGATATCCAGGGTCGCCATGGAATCCAGGAAGCAGGCTGCGAGGCGTCCGAGACCGCCATTGCCGAGCGCCGCATCGTGCTCCATTTCCCGGACGTCGCCAAAATCGATGCCAAGTTGCTCGAATACTTCCCTGCAGCTTTCATCCAGCCCGAGGTTCAGCACGCTGTTCATCAGCATGCGACCCATCAAAAATTCCATCGAAAGATAATAGACCCGCTTCACGTCCTCTGCATAATAGCTCCGCATGGTTTCCATCCAGCGGCGGGTCAGTCTGTCGCGGGTCATGTGGGCGGTCGAATAGAACCAGTCTCGGGTGGTCGCGGTGAAATCGTCCTTTCCGACGGTATAGGTGAGGTGGTCCGTGATCGATTTTTTCACGGATTCTGCATCAGTGTTTTCATTTCTTTTTTGCATGCTGGATCCCTTCTCTGAAGCTGGCTGACTGTCCGGGGGGACACGGAGATTCTAGCATAAGGCCGGGAGCGCGCAGGTTACGCAACTCTGGTAGCATGTGCCCAATGGATCGGGAGGAGAAATGTTCGAGAAAAAGCTGATTGCCGGAATGACCGGATTCAACCGCTTCATCCATCTCCTGCTGGCTTTTGCGCTGGGGGTGGCCTGCGCGACAGTCATCTGGGATTTCGGTCTGAAAACCCTCCATGCCTGGCAGACGGGGAGCGCGGCGCAGGGTTATTTCCAGTCGCTCGGCTCGCTTTTCATCCTGTGGACGCTCTCCACCCTGATTTCAGCGGAAGTCGATTACATCCAGAACGGCAGGGTGCATGTGCGGGTTTTCGTCGAGGTCGCGATGATTTCGGTGATCCGGGAAATGATCGTGCAGCCGGTCCAGGTCATGACCGGCTCACCTGGCGCCGCGGAATTCAATCCGGTTCATTACGGCCTGCTGCTCGCCGCGCTGCTCATCATCGGCATCGTCTACCGGCTGGTCAGCGTCGCCAGTTCCATGCTGAATCCATCCTGAGGATGGATTCGAATTCCTTTTCCGCAACTGCGGGAGAATAGAGGAATCCCTGGGCAAGGTCGCAGCCGTAATGCAGCAACAGATCGTGCTGCCCCGGCTTTTCCACGCCTTCCGCGATCGTTTTCAGGTTGAGCTTGTGCGCCATCAGGATGATCGCTTCGGTGAGCGCCTGATCGCTTTCGTCTTCTTCCAGATCCTGGATGAAGGATCGGTCTATTTTCAGGTAATCGATCTCGAACTGCTTGAGGTAGGAAAGGGAGGAAAATCCCGTGCCGAAATCGTCGATCGAGATTTCCATGCCGCTCTCGTGCAGCGCATGGAGCGCTTTCTTCACTTTTTCCGATTTGCCGAGCAGAAGACCTTCGGTGATTTCGATGGTGATGTCTTCGCATGCGCAAGGCTCGAACAGCTCGAATTGCACGGGAGAACGGTTCACGCTGATCTGGATGCGCAATCCATACCGTTCGCGCCATCTCTTCGAGGCGGCAGCGGATTGCTCCAGCACCCAGCGGCCGATTTCATGGATGATCCCGGATTCTTCCGCGAGCGGAATGAAAGTGGCAGGTGGAATCATTCCCCGCTCGGGGTGTCTCCAGCGTAACAGCGCTTCGGCCTTGTGGATTTCTCCAGTGGAAAGTTCCACGATGGGTTGATAGTGGATCTCGAGTTCCCCCCTTTCCAGCGCGCCGCGCAATTCGTTGGTGAGGTCGAGTCTGTTTCGCGCCTCCTTCTGCATCGAAGGGGTGAAATAGCTGAAGCGGTTTTTTCCATCCGTTTTTGCCGCATACATGGCCTGGTCCGCATGGCTGAGCAGCGTGGCCGGATCTGCCGCATCCTGCGGATAGAGCGTGATGCCCACGCTAGCCGAAATGTAGCCGACATCCCCATCCTCCAGATCGAAAGGTCTGGAAAGTTCGCGGATGATCTTGTCAGCGATGCGCTGGATGCCGAGACTTTCTCCGGATTCGGGGAGCAGCACGGTGAATTCGTCTCCGCCCAGCCTCGCCACGGTATCGGTCTGGCGCAGGCATTGTCCGATCCTGCGCGATGCTTCCTGCAGCAGCACGTCTCCCTTTGCATGGCCCAATGTGTCGTTCACTTCCTTGAAGCGGTCCAGATCGATGAAAAGCAGCGCGATGGAATGACCCGATCTTTCCGCCTTGGCAATTTCCTGGGAAAGGCGCTCGTGGAACAGGCGGCGATTGGGGAGCCCGGTGAGGGAATCGAAATTCGCCTGCTTCCAGATCAGGTCTTCCTTGCGTTTCTGGTCGGTGATGTCTGAAAACAGCGAAACATAGCGATGAACCGTGCCGTCTTCATGGTGGATGACGTTGATGGAAAGATATTCGGCATAGAGTTCTCCGCTCTTGTTGCGGTTCCAGATTTCCCCATGCCATCTGCCGGTCCGGTTCAGGCTTTCCCACATTTCCTTGTAGAATTCCTTCGAGTGCTTTCCCGAGCGGAGCATGGCAGGCGTCCTGCCGATCGCTTCTTCCGCCTCGTAGCCGGTGAGGCTGGTAAATGCAGGATTGACTGAAACGATGCGGTTTTCCGCATCGGTGACCATCATTCCCTCATTGCTGTTCTGGTAGACGGAAGCGGCAAGGCGCAGTTCGTCCTCGGAAATCTTCCTGGCGGTGATGTCTCTCGCGGCATTCCAGAGCGCAAGCCTTCCGTCGAATACGACCGCCTTTGCGCTGATTTCGACCTGGATCAGCTTGCCGTCCTTCCTCCTGTGGCAGGTCTCGAAAAGATTGGGAATGCGGAAATTTTCCTCGATCTTCCTGCCGAGTTCCTCCCCGGAAAAATTCGCGTCCCATTGGGAAACGTTCATGCCGAGCAATTCTTCTTTCGAATATCCCAGCATTTCACAGAATTTGTCGTTGACGGCAAGGATGTTCCCCTGCATGTCGAAAACATGGATTCCGTCTCCGGAGGTTTGCATCAGCAGTTCGAGGTTTTCCTTCTCGCGTTTGAGCCTCGCTTCGTCCTGAAGGCGCTCGGTCACGTCGTGGATGATGGAATAGAGCAGGGTTTTTCCCCTGATGCGGATCGGCCCGGAATGAACTTCCACGTCGCGGATTTCCCCGCTTGCCAGCCTGTGCGGGAAATAGAAATGATCGCGGCCTTCGGTTGCAGCGGTCCTCATCTCCCTTTCGACCTCCTCTTCTGCCAGGAAATTGAGGTCCGTGATGCGCATGCCTTTCAGCCGGTTCCGGGAATGACCGTAATATCTGGATGCGGCGGCATTTGCGTCTTCCAGTTTGCCGCTTTCCGGGTCGATCAGCAGCATCGGAACCATCGAACCGTCGAAAAGAGATCGGTAGCGCTGCTCGCTTTCTGCGAGATCCGCCGTCCGGTCGGAGACTTCTCGCGCAAGCCTGGAATGGTATCCGGAACTCAGGAGGAGCAGGCCGCAAAGCAGGCTCGCAGTGAAGGTGCCGACCGTCCCCAGCCCCCATCCATACCATTTCCTGTGCAGGTCCAGGAAATTCTTGGTGGGCGCGGACTCGATGAGGTAGCTGCGACCGCCGAAGAATATTTTCGCGGATTTCAGCCCTTCTCCTTTTGGAAGGCTTTCCGGGAAGCTGTCGAACAGCTTCACGCCGCTTTCGAGATCGACCAGATCGACGTGGAAATCCTCGAGCGGGAGGGACAGGCGTTCGAGCAGCGCCTTCGTGTCGGTGAGGACGAGGGCGACGATGATTTTTCCGTCCTGAGCATGCCTTGCCAGGAGCATCGGCAGTGCGGTTTCATTCCCATGAAGACGGATGGGCGGGCCGGACAATACCCGATCCGTTTTCAGG
>JABEVD010000047.1 GCA_013044025.1 Burkholderiales bacterium | reverse complement strand
GATGAAGGCACCTGCCAGCACGTCGCCCGGAAAATGATATTCCGTGAGGAGGAGCGCGGCTCCGAGGCCCAGCCAGGCGCCAAGGATCGGCAGACGGAGCTTCGGGAAAACTTCCAGGAGCAGGAGGAAGATCGGGGTGAACACCAGCATGTGGCCGGAAGGAAATCCTTCGAAATTGTTCCCTCCCTGGAACCAGTGGAAGGAATCCGGGGTTCCCGTGAGCCAGATTCGAGTATTGGTCCTGCCGAAAATCCACTTGAGGATCGATTTCGCTGCGAAGGCGAGCGGGATCGAGATTCCTGAAGCCATGAAAAGAGATGCCATGGGCGCTTTTCTTTTCGAGAGCAGGGAATATCCCGCCCAGCAGGCGAAGGTCGAAAAAATGGTCACGACGCTGAGCAGATCCGGAAGATTCGAGATGGCCCGGCTGTGCAGGAAATTCCTGCCCATGATCCGGGCGATTGCTTCGGCCAGCGGAATGTCTAGGAAATTCACGCAGATCAGGATGAGCAGCAGGGCGGAGAGGATTCTGGGCATGATCGATTCGCAGAGGAAATTGCACGCATTGTATAGCAAAAGGAAATGGCCATGATCGCGTCGCTGATCCTGCATCTGCTGGGCGCAACCGTCTGGGTGGGGGGCATGTTCTTCGCCTACATGGCGCTGCGCCCGGTCGCCGCGGAATTGCTCGCTCCGCCCGAGCGTCTTTCCCTGTGGGCGGGCGTTTTTTCGCGCTTCTTTCCCTGGGTATGGGCATCGATCGCCCTGCTTTTTTCCAGCGGAACTTACATGATCTTTAGCCTGGGCGGATTGCAGTCCGTTCCCTGGAGCGTGCATGCCATGTTCGGAATCGGCGCGTTCATGTTGATCATCTTCTGCATCGTTTTTTTCCTGCTGTTCGCGAGACTTCGACATGCCGTGGTGGGCAAGGAATGGAAGCAGGCGGGCGGGGCGCTCCAGTCGATCCGCAAGCTGATCGCGCTCAATCTCGCCCTGGGTCTGCTCGAAATCGCCCTCGGCGCGCTCTCCATGATCTGATGATACTGCTCTCTTCCTGCTGGATCGCCTATTTCTGCATTCATTCGCTGCTCGCTTCGACGCAGGTGAAGCGAATGGTGCTGGGGCGCTATCCGAATTTTCGCTACCGGCTGGCGTTCAATTTTCTGGCGATCGTCCTGCTTTTCCCATCGCTCTGGCTGCTCTATTTTCATCCCTGGCCGATGCTCTGGCAGCTTCGCGGATTCTGGGCGGCGCTGGCATGGCTGCTCAAGGGGGCTGCGCTGCTGGGTTTTGTGGTATCGCTGCGCCATTACGACATGGGTGAATTTCTGGGCCTGAAGCCATCCGGAGAGGATTCCCTGCGGATTTCCTTCTTTCACCGCCATGTTCGCCATCCCTGGTATTTCCTTTCCCTTCCCATCCTGTGGGCTTCCGACATGAATTCCGGAAGGCTCGTCACCTGCATTCTCGCAACGGCCTATCTTTATATCGGTTCCCGCCACGAGGAGGCCATGCTGATCGATCGCTTCGGAGAGCGCTATCTGCGTTACCGGGAGAAGGTTACCGCAATCATTCCGCTTCCCTGGAAACATTTGAGCGCTGAAGAAGCCGAAACTCTTGTAAAATAGCGGGATGCAAAAAGCGCAAGACATATTCTCCTACCGTCCCTACTGGGCGAAACGCTTCGGCATCGCCCCGCATCTTCCGACTTCCAGGGAGGAAATGAACTCCCTCGGTTGGGATTCCTGCGACATCGTGCTCGTGACAGGCGACGCTTATGTCGACCATCCGAGTTTCGGCATGGCGCTGATCGGCAGGCTGCTCGAAGCCCAGGGATTCCGGGTGGGCATTCTTTCCCAGCCGGCCTGGAAGGACGCATCGGACTTCATGCGGCTCGGGCGCCCCAACCTCTTTTTCGGCGTCACCGGCGGCAACATGGACTCCATGGTGAACCGCTACACTTCCGACAAAAAGATCCGCTCGAACGACGCCTATACTCCGGACGGACGCGCCGATTGTCGTCCTGACCGCTCCGTGCTCGTCTATGCGCAGCGCTGCAGGGAGGCCTATGCGGATGTGCCCATCGTGCTGGGCGGAATCGAGGCGAGCCTGCGGCGCATTGCTCATTACGATTACTGGTCGGACAAGGTGAGGCGCTCGGTGCTGGTGGACGCCAAGGCCGATCTGCTGGTTTTCGGAAACGGAGAGCGGCAGGTGGTGGAAATCGCCCATCGTCTGGCAAAAGGCGAGAAAATCGGTGAACTCACGGAAATTCGCGGTACCGCTTACCTTCTGAAGGACATTCCGGAAGGCTGGAGCATGGTCGATTCCAGCGAAATCGATACCCCGGGCGAGCTCTCCCCTCATCCGGACCCCTATGCGGAGCAATCTCCCTGCATCGATCCGGTGGAACAATTCTCCAGATCGAGAAGGAAAATCGACCGGGAAAAAACGGTGATCCGCCTTCCCGGATACGAGGAAGTGAAAAAGGATCCGGTGCTCTACGCGCATGCTTCGCGCATCCTGCACCAGGAAACCAATCCCGGGAATGCGCGTGCGCTTCTCCAGAACCAGGGCGGTCGGGATCTGTGGCTGAACCCACCCCCCATTCCGCTTTCCACGGAAGAAATGGACGGAGTGTACGGACTTCCTTACAGCAGGCTTCCTCATCCCGGTTACGGAGATGCGAAGATTCCCGCTTTCGAGATGATCCAGCATTCGGTCACCATCATGAGGGGCTGCTTCGGCGGCTGCACCTTCTGTTCGATCACGGAGCACGAGGGAAGGATCATCCAGAGCCGCTCGGAGGATTCGATCCTGCGCGAGATCGAGACGATCCGCGATACTTCCCCCGCCTTCACCGGGGTGATTTCCGATCTCGGCGGCCCCACCGCCAACATGTACCGTCTTTCCTGCAAGAGTGCTGAAATCGAGGAAAAATGCAGGCGTCTGTCCTGCGTCTATCCGGGGATCTGCAAGAATCTCGGCACCGACCACGGCCCGCTGATCTCGCTCTACCGGCGCGCGCGAGCCCTTCCCGGGATCAAGAAAATTCTGGTCGCATCCGGCTTGCGTTACGATCTCGCGGTGCGCTCTCCGGAATATGTGAAGGAACTCGCCACCCATCATGTGGGCGGCTATCTCAAGATCGCGCCCGAACACACCGAGGAAGGGCCGCTTTCGAAGATGATGAAGCCGGGAATCGGCACCTATTACCGCTTCAAGGAACTCTTCGATCGCTATTCGAGGGAGGCGGGAAAAGAGCAGTATCTCATCCCGTATTTCATCGCAGCCCATCCCGGCACCACCGACCAGGACATGCTGAACCTCGCGCTCTGGCTGAAGGAAAACGGATTCAGGGCGGACCAGGTGCAGGCCTTCCTTCCTTCCCCGAGGGCGGCCGCCACCGCCATGTACCATACGGGGAAGAATCCGCTGCGCAGGATTTCGAGAAACAGCGAGGCGGTCTACATTCCGAAATCCTATCAGCAAAGGAGGCTGCACAAGGCTTTCCTGCGCTACCACGATGCGGAGAACTGGCCGCTGCTGCGCGAGGCGCTGATGAAAATGGGCAGGGCGGACCTCATCGGAAACGGAAAACACCATCTCGTTCCCCGCTTCCAGCCGCAGGGAACCGGCGGCAAGGAAGGAATGAAACCGTTCAGGACACAGCACACGAGGCAGGAAAATGAGGAAAATCGTCATCGCAAGCGGCAACCGGGGAAAACTGAAGGAAATCGCAAGGATTCTCGAACCGCTCGAGTTCGAAGTGATGGCCCAGTCGGAATTCGGCGTGCCAGAGGCCGATGAGCCGCACCGAACCTTCGTCGAAAATGCGCTGGAAAAAGCGAGAAATGCCAGCTTTCACACCGGTCTCCCCGCCCTTGCCGACGATTCCGGGATCTGCGTCGAACATCTTTCCGGAGAACCCGGGATCCATTCGGCGAGGTTTTCCGGGGAGCCGAAATCGGACCAGCGCAACAATGAAAAACTCCTCGAAATGCTGCAGGGAGTTTCGGACCGACGCGCCCATTACTATTGCGTGATCGTTTTCCTGCGCCATCCGGAAGATCCGGAACCCCTGATCGCGGAAGGAAGATGGCGCGGAGTGCTGCTCGATGAATACCGGGGATCCGGCGGATTCGGCTACGATCCGCTGTTCTATGTTCCGGAATATGCAATGACCGCCGCGGAGCTTCCCGTTGAAACCAAGAACCGGGTGAGCCACAGGGCGCAGGCGATGGCCGGAATCATGGAAAAGCTGAAATGGGGTTGACTTCTCTCCCCCCTC
>JABEVD010000008.1 GCA_013044025.1 Burkholderiales bacterium | reverse complement strand
GGGGTATGGATTGCATCTGGGCTGGATTCAGCAGGTGACCCCGAATGTCTCGGTTGGCGCCACCTACCAGACCAAGACCAAGATGGGCAAGTTCAACAAGTATGCCGGTCTCTTTGCCAATCAGGGAAGCTTCGACATTCCGGCCACTTACGGCGCGGGAATCGCGGTGAAGGTCGCTCCTCCCACCACCGTGGCTTTCGACGTGCAGCGCATCATGTACAACGACGTGCCTTCGATTGCCAATCCCAATCCGACCGGGCAGCTCGGATCGGCCAATGGCACCGGATTCGGCTGGCAGAACATGACGGTCTACAAGCTCGGCGTGAGCCACGATGTCAACCAGAACCTGACGCTTCGCGCAGGCTGGGACCACAACAACGTGGCAATCCCGCAAAGCCAGACCTATTTCAACATCATCGCGCCTGCGACCGTGACCGACCATCTGACCCTGGGCGGCACCTGGAAGCTTGCAGACAAGTCGGAAATCTCTTTCTACTACATGCATGCCTTCAGGAAAACCATTTACGGAAACGGATCCCTGGCCGGCGCGGGTGGCGGAGAATCGAACCTCACTCTTTCCGAAGACTCTCTCGGCGTCTCCTACGGCTGGAACCTGTAATTTTTTTCAGCAAAACAGAAAAGCCCGGCTTTTGCCGGGCTTTTCTGTTTTCGGCGGGTTGCGTCTGCTAAACTTATTCCAGATCTGGCATTTTTGGGAATTGGCATGACTTATCTGCAGCGACTCGAAAAAATCATCGACGAAGTGATCGAGCCCTCCGCCGTAGCCATCGACCGGGAAGGCATTTTTCCCAGAGCTGCGATTTCGGCGATGGGCGAAGCGGGGCTCCTCGGCCTGATGAGCGATGTCGAAGTCGGAGGAATGGGGCTGGGAACAGTCGAGGCGGCCGAAGTCGTCGAGCGCATCGGCAGAATCTGCTCTTCGACTGCGCTGGTGCTCACCATGCATTACAGCGGAATCGAGGCGGTGGAAAAGCACGCGGAAGAATCGGTGCGACGAGACATCGTTGCAGGGCGTCATCTGCTCACGCTTGCCTGGTCCGAAGTCGGATCGAGATCGCATTTCTGGGTGCCGCTCGGCACGGCAAGGCGCGATGGGGATGAATTTGTGCTGGATGGGGAAAAGTCCATGGTGACTTCCGCGCTGGAGGCGGATTATTACGTCTGGTCCTCGAAGCCTGCGCAAGCTTCCGGCGCAAGCACCTTGTGGCTGGTGGGAAGCCGCATGGCGGGCCTCAGTCAGCCGAAACAGTATGACGGGGTGGGGCTCAGGGGAAACTGCTCTGCGCCGGTTTCCTGTCGTTCCCTCAGGATTCCTGAATCTTCCATGCTGGGTCCGGACGGGGGCGGTTTCGACATCATGATCTGGGGCGTTTTGCCCGTTTATTGCGTGCTGCTTGCCTCCTCCATGGTGGGCGTCATGGATGCAGCCATCGCGCATGCCTGCAAGCATGTCGCAAAAGGCAAATTCGTTCATACCGGAGGGACCATTTCCGAGCTTCCGACCATCCGCGCCTATCTTGCCAAGGCCAGGGTGAAGGCGGACATGGCGAGATCCTTGCGAGATGAGGCGCTGCTCGCGCTTTCCACGGAAAGGGAAGACGCCATGCTGCGAGTGATGGAAGCGAAAGCCGCCACAGCGGAAGCTGCGCTTGAAGTCACCGATGTCGCGATGCGGGTTTGCGGCGGAGCGGCCTTCAGGAAGGATTCCGCCATCGAGCGCTATTTCCGGGATGCGCGGGCGGCTTCCATCATGGCGCCGACTTCCGACGTTCTGTTCGATTTCATCGGTCGGGCGATCTGCGACATGCCGATCTTCACCTGATCCGGTCGTGGTATCTTGCCCGGTAGAGCAGCCTTGAATCGTCGTTGAAGGCCGAGCGATCGTGCAGCACGTTGTTGCAGAGCAGCCCCATGCCCGGTTCGAGTTTGGCATGGAAAATGTACGGGGAAGGGGAGGAGAGCAGCGATTCGATCGCGGCGACAGCAGCTTGCGTCGCAGCATCCTCCTTCCAGGAAATCGAGCGGGTTCTCGCCGTATAGCGCATGTGCAGATGCCCTTCCTCGAAGGAAAAAACCGGCCCGGTTTCTTCCGCCCTTGCGACACCCGCCTCGTCGGTTCTTTCCGGAATGGTCATGGCATCCATCATGGAAAGCGCCTGCACATGGTGCCGATCCAGGTCTCGCAACAGGCAATACAGGATCTCGTGGTCCATCAGATGGTTTTCGCCGCCCTCTCTCGAACTTCTCACGCAATGCAGCAGCATCGAACGGATCTTCCTTGCGGATGGATTGTAATAGCCGTCGGTGTGCCACTTGATGGGTTTTCTGGTGTAGGGGATGTAGCCTTTTCCTTCTTCCCTCACTTCGATCCTGGAGATGCCGTCTTCTCCAGCCAGCCAGTTGGAATCGAGCCCGGAAAGGCCGAACTGCAGGGCGATCTTCGCCAAATCAGGGTCGGCGACATGGCTTCTGTAGATCGCCATGTTGGATTTCCTGATTCTGGAAAGCAGGGCATCCATTTCGGATTGCGCGAGATTCTGCGGGTCTTTCACCTCGACGATCAGTTCCTCGATCGATTGCGGGGCGGATGCGAACTTCGCATCGCGAAAGCGCAGGTATTCTTCCTCGCTGAAATTCATTCTACGCCCGATCCAAGCCGGTTCTGCATCGGGCTCTCGTCGAAAAGCCCTTTCATGGCGCGGGAGATGGTGGAGACCGCTTCCGGCGCTTCGATCTGGGTCGCCTGGTCGATGAGCCAGCTTTTGTCGCGATCGTCCGCATGCTCCAGCATGGCATGCCCGAGATAACGCAGGAAGGAAAAATCCGGGCCTTCTTCCGTGAAGCCGCATTCGGCGTAGACGGAGGAACGCTTGTTCAGCAGGTCGATGAAGCTGCGCCTGCAATCGGCAAAAGGCTTGCCCAGAAGCGCGCTTTCGTTCTCCGAAAAATTGTCGGCGACGCGCAATGCAAGCTCGGTGGTGAATGCCGACCTTTCTTCCTCGGCCAGCATTTCGTAAGCGAGCCTGTCCGAGACCTGGATCTCGAAGATCAGCATCTCGGCAAGATAGTCGAAATACTGCGGGCCGACCTGGATTTCGAAATCGGCCCGCCGCATGCTTTTGACCGCATTCTGGGCGAGCTTCCAGAGGATGAAGGCCATCGCCCCTGCGATTTCCTGCGGGGATTTCTCGCGCTCGGCCTTGAACCAGCGACTCTTGACCCTCATCAGCCTTTCCGGATGTAGAAGTCGTATTCGCCCGGAGCGATTTCGACCGTTCCGAGGATGGTCATTCCGGTGGCATGAGCCCATCCGGGGATGTCCGAACTGATTCCGGGGCAGTTGCTGGTGAGCTTCAGCACTTCTCCCGGCTGCATGCCGTTCAGCAGTTTTTTCGCTTCGACGATGGGGCCGGGGCAGAGCACGCCGCGGATGTCGAGCGATGCATGCACCTGCATCTCTTCGGCCTTGCCCTTCTGGATGTAATAGCCCGTACCGCCCTGCGGCATCTTTTCGGTATGCAGCACCTGATTCGAAGTCTGTTTCGCCCAGGAAAACAGGTCGTCCTGGGTTCCGGGACAATCGGAAATGAGGAGCAGCACCTGGCCGGATTCGAGGTCGTTGACCATCCTTTTCGCGCCCACCAGCGGGCCCGGGCAGGAGAGTCCCTTCATGTCGAGGATGATGTTGGCTTGATATTGACTCATTGCGCGCTCCTAGTATCCGCCCTTGCCGTAGGGCTGGGGAAGTCCTGCGATTTTTGCACCCTGTTTTGCGGGGCCCATGGGGAAAAGGTCATAAAGCGCCTTGCTGTCCGCGTCTTCCCAGAATTCCTGGATGCCCTTCAGCATGTTGCGGAAGTTCGGGGTATGTCCGTTTTCCCGGTATTCGTTGCGCATGTATTCGACGATTTTCCAGTGATCGGGGGTGAGCGAAATGCCTTCGGCTGCCGCGATCACTTCCACCGCTTCGTTGCTGTAATCCGGCTCCAGCAGGTAGCCGTCGCCGTCGGTTTCCACTTCCGCTCCATTGATGAAGTATGTCATTGTTTTCCTCCGGATTATGGTTGGTCAATCTTCCAGGCCGGCGATGGTCTTGTGCGGAACGAAAATTCCGCAGCCGAACCGGCGCATTTTTCCGAGCCCTGCATGCTGCAGCCTGATCGAGCTTTCCGGCTTCAGGTCGTGACTGACCAGGCTGTAGCCGGACAGGGTGCCTTCCCCGGTGTCCAGCTCCTGGCGCATGCCGCAAATCAGCCTGCACCGGATGTCGAGGGATGAAAGTTCCTGCATGGATTGTTCGAGGAAAGCGCGCTCTTCGATTTCGCTTGCGACGAAGTGGGCATGCAGCGTGGGATACGCTGCGATCTCCCGGATTCTTCCCGCGCCGACCTGGAATGGATTTCCTTCGACATCGAATTCGCATCCTGCCAGACGGAGCGCATCTTCTGCGCGATGCGCAGGGATCCTCAGGGCGAGTTTCGCACGCTTCGACAGGAACTGCCCACCCTTCAGCGGCAAAATTCCGGCCGAATACTCTTCCTCGATCCAGGGCAGCACCCGGGCCACTTCCCGCCAGAGAATCGCGGCATGCGCCGCCGGCAAAAAACCAGCCCGGATGTCGAAAACCGTATCAATCATGCCCATCGAAAGAACTTGCCCATTCGTTCATGGTTCTTGCCCACTTTTTCGCAGTCACCGGATCGACGTCGAAAATGGTGAAGCGCTTTCCCTCGCGGATGCGGATCCTCAGCATGCTCATGCCTCCTTCGGCATGCTCGATCTGCTGCAGTTCGATTTCCTGTCCGCCGAGCGGTACCCTGAATTTTTCGATCTCGCTGATCTGCGACATGAAGACGCTCCCTGTTTGAGTCCCCACCGCACGAAATGCCGGGAAACTGCTATACAAATAATAAGCGATATTGAGCGCGACACAAGGTATCAGCGTCTATAGCCAATACGGGGGGTGGCGAATAACCCTGATGGGTAGTTTACATGTCACCATCAGGCTTGTCTAATATACCTAGATGGCGGAGCGTCTCATTCAACGGGCGGCCAAGATCGCCGATGGTTCGCAGGGACCTTGATCAAATAACTTCAATGTGGAGGATTCATGGCTAAGAAATTGCATGATACACCGAATCTCGACGAGCTCGAGAACGGCCCGTGGCCCAGTTTCGTGACTGGTCTCAAGCGACTTGCCCAGGACAACGACATGGCTGTCGATCTTCTCGGGCAGCTCGAAACTTCCTACAAGACCAAGAAGGGGTACTGGAAGGGCGGCACGGTCGGCGTGTTCGGTTATGGCGGTGTCATCATTCCGCGCTTTACCGAACTCAAGGATGAGAATGGCGAGCCGATCTACAAGGATGCAGCCGAATTCCATACGCTGCGCGTCCAGCCTCCTGCAGGAATGCACTACACCACCGAAGTGCTGCGCAAGATGACCGACATCTGGGAGCGGCACGGCTCCGGCCTGATCGCCTTCCACGGCCAGTCCGGCGACATCATGTTCCAGGGTGCGAGCACCGACAATGTGCAGGGCGCATTCGACGAAATCAACGAAATGGGCTTCGATCTGGGTGGCGCGGGTCCCGCGGTTCGCACTTCGATGTCCTGCGTGGGCGCTGCGCGCTGCGAGCAGTCCTGTTACGACGAAGCGAAAGCGCACCGCCAGGTCCTCAACACCTTCGTCGACGATATCCACCGCCCCTCGCTCCCCTACAAGTTCAAGTTCAAATTCTCCGGCTGCCCCAACGACTGCATGAATTCCATCCAGCGCGCGGACATGGCCGTGATCGGAACCTGGCGCGACAATATCCGCACCGACGAGGCGCTTGCCAGGAAGTGGTTCGAAAAGCATGGCATGAACGAACTGGTGAACGACGTCGTCGCCCGCTGCCCGACCAAGGCCTTCCAGTTGAAGGAAGTGAAGGACGTGAAGAGCGGCGACCACATTTCCAGCGTCGCGGTGAGCGACACCCATGCCGTCGAAATCGACAATCACGACTGCGTGCGCTGCATGCACTGCATCAACGTCATGACCGGCGCATTGTCGACCGGCAAGGACAAGGGCGCGACCGTCCTGGTGGGCGGCAAGCGCACCCTCAAGATCGGCGACCTGATGGGCACCGTGGTGATTCCCTTCATGAAGCTCGATACCGACGAAGCGATGGACGAACTCGTCGACCTCGGGCAGCGCATCATCGACTTCTTCGCCGAAAACGCGCTGGAGCACGAGCGCACCGGAGAGATGATCGAGCGCATCGGTCTCGTCAATTTCCTCGAAGCGCTGGACATCGATGTGGATCCGAACATGGTCGCGAGCCCCCGCATGAACCCCTATGTCAGGACCGACGGATGGGACGAGGAAGTCGCGAAAATCAAAGCCAAACAACAGGCCGCCTGAGGAGAATAGACAATGGCACAAACGCAAATGCGCCGCCCGGTGGAGAGCGGGGTTCCGGACAACAAGCAATACCTGCATCCCCTGATGCTGAAGAATTACGGCAACTGGAAATACCATGACCGTCCGCGTCCCGGCGTGCTGCACCATGTTTCCTGGGACGGCGACCAAATCTGGTCGGTCAGGGCAGGGACCCAGCGCCAGATGGACATCCATACCATCCGCAAGCTGTGCGACATCGCCGACAATTTCGCAGAAGGTCATGTGCGCTTCACCATCCGCTCCAACATCGAGCTCATGGTGAGCGAGGAATCGAAGGTCGCTCCGCTCATCGAAGAACTCGAGAAGAACGGTTTCCCGGTCGGCGGCACCGGAAATTCGGTTTCCATGATCGCACACACCCAGGGATGGCTGCACTGCGACATTCCGGGAACGGACGCATCCGGCGTGGTCAAATCGCTGATGGACGAACTCATCTACGAGTTCAAGCACGAGGAAATGCCCAACCGCGTTCACCTTTCCACCTCCTGCTGCGAAATCAACTGCGGCGGACAGGCGGACATCGCGATCATCGTCCAGCATACCAAGCCGCCCAAGATCAACCACGATCTGGTTGCGAACGTCTGCGAGCGTCCCGCGGTGGTGGCGCGCTGCCCGGTCGCGGCAATCCGTCCCGCTCTGGTCAATGGCAAGCCTTCCCTGGAAGTGGACGAGACCAAATGCGTATGCTGCGGCGCCTGCTATCCTCCCTGCCCGCCGATGCAGATCAACGATCCGGAATATTCCAAGATCGCGATCTGGGTGGGCGGAAAGAATTCCAACGCCCGCGCCAAGCCGACTTTCATGAAGATGGTCGCCTCCGGCCTGCCCAACAATCCCCCGCGCTGGACCGAAGTCGCCGAAGTGGTGAAGAACATCCTGCACGTATACAAGGAAGACGCGAGGCCCTGGGAGCGGCTTTCCGACTGGATCGACCGCATCGGCTGGCCGCGCTTCTTCGCGAAGACCGGGCTGCCCTTCACCAAGTATCTGGTGGACGACTGGCGCGGATCGCGTGCAAATCTCAACGCATCCACCCATATCCGCTTCTGAAGGGGAAGGAATGAAATTCGGCATCGTTGTGAACGAAGGCCCCTACCAGCATCAGTCGAGCGATACCGCTTACCTGTTCTGCAAGGCGGCCATCGAAAAGGGGCATGAAGTCTGGCGGGTGTTCTTTTATCACGATGGCGTGAACAACGCCACGCGGCTCACCGAGCCTCCGCAGGACGACCGCAACATCGTCAATCGCTGGAGCCAGCTTGCCGAGGATCATGGCGTCGATCTCGTGGTTTGCGTGGCCGCTGCATTGCGCCGCGGCATCCGTGACGAGAACCTCGCCAAGGGCTTCCGGATTTCCGGTCTCGGCCAACTGGTCGAAGCAGGAATCCAGTGCGACCGCGTCGTGACATTCGGGGACTGATATGAGCGAAGAAATCAAGAAATTCATGTTCGTGAACCGCAAGGCGCCTTACGGCACGATC
This sequence comes from Burkholderiales bacterium, assembly GCA_013044025.1. Lineage (GTDB taxonomy): Bacteria > Pseudomonadota > Gammaproteobacteria > Burkholderiales > JABEVD01 > JABEVD01. Next base: position 2,470 of record JABEVD010000008.1, on the reverse strand, counting down.
TATGCGCTCGAATCGCTGGAAGTGGTGCTGATCACGGCCGCCTTCGATCAGGACGTGTCGCTCGCCTTTCTCGACGACGGCGTTTACCAGTTGAGAAAAGGTCAGCAGACCAAGGGAATCGACACCAAGAACTTTTCCCCGACCTATCGGGCGCTCGAGGGATACGACATCGAGAAGCTGTACGTGGAGAAGGAATCCTTGGAAGCGCGAGGACTCACCGAGGAAGATCTTCTGGTCGACGTGACGGTGCTCTCCCGCGAGGAAATGGGTGAGCTCATGGACGAGCAGGACGTCGTCCTGAGCTTCTGAGAAAGGGGAAACCATGCTGCACATCATCAACAAGTCGCCATTCGAAAACAGCACGCTCGATTCCTGTCTGCGCGTTGCGAAGGGAGGAGACATTCTGCTCATCGAGGATGCGATCTATGCGTCCGTTTCGGGCGGTGCCTTCGAATCCAAGATCAGGGAAGCAATCGGCAAATTCAAGGTATATGCCCTGCAGCCCGACGTCGAGGCGAGGGGACTTTCCGGCCGCGTCATGGAAGGCGTGACTGCGGTGGGTTACGACGTATTCGTGGATCTCGTCGCCACGAACGAAAACTGCCAATCCTGGCTTTGAACCACTACCTAATAAAGGAGATTGAAATACCATCCATCGAAGTCAACGGCAAAAGCTACGAAACCGACGAGGAAGGATACCTCGTCAATCTGGGCGACTGGAACATGGACGTTGCGGAATACATCGCCAAGACCGAAAACCTCAACATGACCGAGCAACACTGGGAAGTGATCGATTTCCTCAGGAAATATTATGACGAGTTCCAGATCGCGCCCGCGGTTCGCGTGCTGACCAAGGCGATCGGCAAGAAGCTCGGACCTGAGAAGGGCAACAGCCAGTACCTGTACGAACTGTTCCCGTACGGACCCGGCAAGCAGGCGTGCAAGGTTGCAGGTCTTCCCAAGCCCACCGGCTGCATCTGACGCACAGAAGCCATGGCCAGCATCCTGTTCACAGCGCTGTTCTATTTTGCCGCCGCGACTCTGGCTGGCGGCCTGATCTTCAGGATCAGGTCGTACCTCGCCACGCCCGCGCCGCTCAAGATTCCGACCACGCCCGCCCCGACGACTCAGGGCGGCGTGGTGTTGAGGATGGCGCGGGAGCTCGTGTTCTTCGAAAGCCTGTTCAAGGGCAACCTCTGGACCTGGGGATTCGGCATGATGTTCCATGGCGGCATGGCGCTGGTCCTGATGCGGCATTTGCGCTATTTCACCCAGCCGGTCTGGTCCTGGGTGGAGCTCGTTCAGCCATTCGGAATCTATGCCGGATTCCTGATGGCGGCGGGCCTTGCCGGGCTGTGGGGAAGAAGACTGTTCGTGGACAGGATACGCTATATCTCGACTCCTTCGGATCACCTGATGCTCGCGCTGCTTCTGCTGATCGCGGCATCCGGTCTTTCGATGAAATTCCTTGATCACACCGACATCATCGGCGTCAAGGCGTTCTTTCTCGGACTGATGCAGTTGAATCCGCAGCCGCTGCCTGCCAGTCCGTTGCTTTATGTGCATCTTTTTCTGGTGGCATCCCTGATGATCATATTCCCGTTCAGCAAGCTGCTGCATGCGCCGGGCGTATTCTTCTCGCCGACCCGGAACCAGACGGACAATCCCCGTGAAAAGCGCCATCTGGCGCCCTGGGCCGCGAAACTGGAATCGGAGAACTGATATGGCCGCAAATATCACGGCACCGGCTTTCAGGGTGATCCCCATCATCCCGGCCATCGAGCCGGGCGCGATGGAAGGCTTGAAGCCATTCGTTGCAAACGACAAGATACAGGAAGCCCTGGGCTTCCCGGGCGAACTCGTCGAGGACTGGCACGACAAGGCCATCGCCAAGATGGGCGAATTGCTCAAGAAATACCGTTCCCTCAAGGTTTACATGGACGCATGCGTGCACTGCGGCGCATGCTCCGACAAGTGTCATTACTTCATCGGCACCAAGGATCCGAAAAACATGCCGGTGGCGCGTCAGGATCTGATGCGAAGCGTATACCGGCGCTATTTCACGATTCCTGGAAAACTCATTCCCAAACTGGTGGGCGCGCGCGATCTGACGAAGGAAGTGCTGGACGAATGGTATTCGTACTTTCACCAGTGCTCCGAATGCAGGCGCTGTTCGGTGTTCTGCCCATACGGGATCGACACTGCGGAAGTCACCATGGCCGCCCGCGAGATCCTCGATTCTGTGGGGTACGGCCAGAAATATTCCAACGAGATCATCGGCAAGGTTCACAAGATCGGCAACAACCTCGGACTTCCCGGCCCCGCGCTCGAGGATACCCTGGAAGGTCTTGAAGAAGACGTGAAGGAAGACACCGGAATCGACATTCGATTCCCCCTCGACGTGAAGGGGGCGGAAGTGCTGCTCATCACGCCTTCCGCGGACTTTTTCGCAGAACCCCATATCGACAGC
>JABEVD010000046.1 GCA_013044025.1 Burkholderiales bacterium | reverse complement strand
GGATCCCAGGTGCAGAAACCCCTGGCGCTGGTCGTGGTCGGCGGCATGCTGCTCGCCCCCTTCCTGATTCTCACGGTATTGCCTGTGCTCATCATGATGTTTTCGAGGCGTCAGCCGATGGTGGCAGAAACACCGGAAAAGGCGGAACTGGAATGAAAAAAGGATTCCATTGCGGCAAAATCGGCCTGTCCATGGCGACGCTGATCCTGCTCTCGGGTTGCGCGGTCGGCCCCGACTTCAAGCGCCCTGCGCCGCCGGCTTCGAAAGCCTACTCTCCGGAGAAAAAGCTCGGGAATGTCACGGCATCCTCGCAGGTGCGGGATGGAAACGCGCAGCGCTTCGATCCGAAGGCCTCGATTCCCTTCGACTGGTGGACGCTGTTCGGATCGAAAGCGCTCGATTCCCTGATCGAGCGCGCATTCAGGGCGAATCCTGAAATCGATTCCGCTCAGGCTGCGCTCAGGCAGGCGCAGGAAAACACGGTGGCGCAGGAAGGGTTTTTCCTGCCGACACTCGGAATCAGCTATTCTCCTTCCAGGAACAAGCTTGCCGGCAATATGGGAGGCAATTCTCCCGGAGTGCAGGGAAATGGCAGCGTGATTCAGACCTATTCGAATCCGGCAGGACCCGCCCCATACAATGCCCCGGTCTATTACAATTTCCACGTCGCGCAGCTCACGGTGGGATATGTACCGTACGTTTTCGGGCTCAACCGCAGGATGGTCGAGTCGGCGAAGGCACAGGAAAATCTGCAGAAATTCCAGCTGGAGGCGACCTACATCACCCTTGCCTCCAATGTGGTGGCGGCTGCATTCGCTGAAGCTTCGCTGCGCGCCCAGATCGATGCGATGCAGAAAATGGTGCAGATCAACCGGGAATTGCTCGATCTTTCCAGGAAACAGATGGAACTGGGCGAGATTTCCGGAGTGGAGGTTTCTTCCCAGGAGTCTGCGCTAGCTTCCATGGAACAGGCGCTCATTCCGCTGCAGAATCGTCTCGAACAGACTCGCGACCTGATCCGCGCGCTGGCCGGCAATGCGCCAGACGAGGACGTCGTCGAGAAATTCAGACTCGAAGACCTTCGTCTTCCCGAAACGCTGCCGATCAGTCTTCCTTCCAGGATCGTGGAACAGAGACCCGACGTGAGGGCCGCAGAAGAGGCGCTGCACGATGCGAGCGCACAGGCCGGGGTTGCGGTGGCGAATACCCTTCCGCAATTCGCGGTGACCGGCGCAATCGGCGGGATGGCTGCGACCCCTGGCTGGATGTTCAAGGCCGGAGGTGGATTCTTCGATCTCACCGCGAACGTGGCCTATACCCTTTTCGACGGCGGGACGCTGCGGGCGAAATCGCGCGCGGCGCAACAGGCGCTCCTGCAGGCAGGAGCGCAATACAGGAGCACGGTGATTGCCGCCCTGCAGAATGTGGCGGACACGCTGCATGCGCTGCAATCGGATGCGCAGACGCTGCGTGCTGCCGCCGATGGGGAGCTGGCCGCCAGAAACGCCTTCGATCTCGTGAAGAAACAGTATGAGACGGGCGCGGTGGGCTACATGGCGACATTGCAGGCGGAGCAGAACCTGAAGCTTGCGGAGATCGCGCTGGTTCAGGCGCAGGTCGGCAGGCTGGGAGATACGGCAGCCCTCTATCAGGCGCTTGGCGGAGGCTGGTGGAACCGGGAGCAAAAAAACGCCCGCTCGGGAGCGGGCCAATATTAGGAGGGTATGCAATGATGCATGCGCGAACTATACGCTCCCAATGTTAAGGTAATATTTCGTATCAGATGGATGAGGTATCGGTCGCGCGACTGGCTCGGGACTTTTCCCTGGAAATCCGCTTGCCGAATTCGATGGCCGGGATCGGTTTCCCGAAAAGAAAACCCTGTCCGTAATCGCAACCCATCCTGCCGAGAAGGATCCTCTGCTCGGACGTCTCGATCCCTTCCGCGATGACCGAGATGCCGAGCTTGTGCGCCATCACGATGATCGCCTCGCAAAGCGCGAAATCGGATGCATCGCTCGCCATGTCCCGCACGAAGGACTGGTCGATCTTCAGGTAGTCTATGTCGAACTGCTTGAGATAGGAAAGGGAGGAATAACCGGTCCCGAAGTCGTCGAGAGAGACGGCGATTCCGGCCTTTCTCAGGCTGGAAAGCTTTTCCATGGTCTGACTGTCGCGGTTGAGCAGCAATCCTTCGGTGATTTCGATCGCGATTTTCCCTCCCGAGTTCTGCAGGAGGATCTCGGTCCAGGTCGAATCCGCCCTGAATTGCGCCGGGGAGAGGTTGATGCTGACCTGGAAATTTCCTTCGACGAAGCCGCTCCATTTCCTCGCCGAGGAAATGGCTTCCCTGAAAACCCATTCCCCGAGCGGAACGATGAGCCCGGTATCTTCTGCAAGCGGAATGAATTCGGATGGGCTGATCAGCCCGCGTGAGGGGTGAAGCCAGCGCACCAGTGCTTCCGCCTTGAGGATTTTGTTCGTGGAAAGCTCCACGATCGGCTGGAAGTGCAGGACGAATTCATGGTTTTCCAGAGCATGACCGAGTTCTGAAGCAAGCTGCACTCTTTTCTGGACCGCATCCTGCAGGGAAGGATTGTAATAGCTGAATCGGTTCCTTCCCTTTTCCTTGGAAGCATACAT
>JABEVD010000229.1 GCA_013044025.1 Burkholderiales bacterium | reverse complement strand
GCCTCCCCCCACCATTGCCGCAGTCGAGGAAGTGTGGTGCGGGCTGCGAAAAGGGCGCATCCGCCAGCGTCTTGGGTCGAATCCGGAGACGGTGAGAGACTGGATGGCGGCAGACTCAAGCGCTTCATCCTCGGTCATTTCGGGCAGGATTCCGGGAAAGCAGGAAGCCAGCATCGATTTCCCGGTTCCGGGTGGGCCGATCAGAAGCACGCTGTGCCCGCCTGCTGCAGCCACTTCGAGCGCACGTTTGGCGCGCAATTGCCCTCTCACTTCGGAAAAATCAGGATAGGATGCATGTCCTGAATCCGGTACATCGGTAAATCTGGAGATGGATGCAAGCCCGCTGAGGTGCGCGCAAACTGCGTTGAGAGTCGATGCCGGAAAAATCGACGCGCCCTTCACCATTGTGGCTTCCCGGGCGTTTTCCGCCGGCAGGATGAAAGCGCGATTGTCGCGATGGGCGACGAGCGTCATGGCGAGTGCGCCCCGGATCGGTCGCAAGTCTCCGGAGAGGGCAAGTTCGCCGGCGAATTCATACTGCTTCAGCCTGTCGGGGGGGATCTGCTTCGATGCTGCGAGAATGCCGACTGCGATCGGCAGGTCGAACCTGCCGCTTTCCTTCGGAAGGTCGGCAGGGGCGAGGTTCACGGTAATTCTGCGGGAAGGGAAATCGAATCTCGCATTGAGGAGCGCGGAGCGGACCCTGTCACGGCTCTCTCTCACCTCCGCCTCCGGCAATCCGACGATGGTGAAGGCGGGAAGGCCCGAACCGAGATGCACTTCCACCGTCACGAGCGGCGCATCGAGTCCGTAGAGCGCGCGGCTGTAGAGGACAGCGAGGCTCATCTGGTCGGGTCATTCCTGCGGCCTGGCGCCCTTTTCCAGTTCAGCAATCCTGGCTTCGAGCGCAGTGAGCTTTTCCCGTGTGCGCAGCAGGACTTCCTTCTGCACGTCGAATTCCTCACGGGTCACCAGATCCATTTTCGAGAAAAGCCCGGAGAGCATCGCTCTCACATTCTTTTCGACATCCTTCGCCGGGCTCGCAGCGATCACTTCGTTCACTTTCGCGCCGATTTCGTCCAGCAGTTTCTGATTGAACATGATTTTTCCACGTTTGATTGAAGACGTTCGAAGTGTAGCAAATTCGCAAACACTATTCCGGAAAAGAATAATGACCCAAGATGGTGCATGACGCACCATAAAGGTTCTGGATTATTTTGCAAAATCCCTGAAAAATTACATAAGACAATGATTTATATACTTGGCACGTTAGATGCTTTAGAGAGGGTGAAGTCTTTCATCCACCATAAAAGGGAGTTGCATTGTGAAAAAACTGACCCAGTCACTCATCCTCGCCGGAATCATGTCGGTTCCGGCACTTGCCCTGGCTGATGGCAAGATTCCGACCATTTCAGAAGTCCTGGATGCTTCCGGGGTCACCATGACCGGATACTGCGATGTAGCCTACAACGCCATGAACAGCACCGGCCTCTTCACCAGTGCGACGCCGGGCGTGAGTTATCCTGCAGGGGTTGCCCAGAACACGCACATTTTCGATACCCCGGGAGCGGTCAGCAGCAAGGATTACAGCGCTTTCAACCTGCAACAGTTTGCAGTGACGATCGCCAAGCAGCCCAAGGAAGGATTCGGCGGACTGGTCAACCTGACCACCGGACAGGATGCGGTTCCAATCGCTTCCACCGGCCTCGGCGGCGGGAACAACAACCATGTGTTCGACCTGACCCAGGCCTTTGTCAGCTATGCGACCGGGCCGCTCACGGTGATCGGCGGAAAATTCGCGACACTGGCAGGAGCCGAGCTCATCACCAGTCCTTCCAACAAGAATTACACGCACGCCTGGATGTTCGGCTGGGGTCCCTATACCCATACCGGCATGCGTGCAACCTATGTGGCGAGCGACATGGTCACCCTGATCGCAGGCGTGAACAACGGATTCGACCAGGTGACTTCGGGAACCGGCGGGAAAACTGGAGAGCTCGGTATCGACATCACCCCGAGCAGCCTGTTCTCTCTTGCCACCACCTATTATCAGGGCAAGGGAATGATTTCCGGCACCACGGGCACGGGCAAGTATCTCGACATGGTCGGAACCATCAATGCGACCAGCCAGTTGAATTTCGTCTTTGATTGGGCAAATGCCAGCCAGGGGAACGTTCTCCTTCCTTCAGGCGCGATCGGAACTGCGAAATGGGATGCGCTCGCCCTTTATGCGAACTATCAGGTGAACGACAAGTGGCGCCTCTCCTATCGCAACGAAACCTTCAACGACAAGGACGGTTTCCGTTCCAGCCTGACCTACACGGCGGCGCTTGGCGGAACGGGTGTGATTGGAAATCCGGTGGGTCAGAAACTGAAATCCAATACCATCACCGTGGGCTATGCTCCCGTCAAGAATTTCGAACTCAGGGGCGAAATCAGGCAGGACAAATCGAACGTGAATTCCTTCCTGCAGGTCAACGGCACCGGAAAGAACACCCAGATGACTTATGCACTGGACGCCGTATACCAGTTTTAACCCTAACAAGGAGTGGACATGAAAATCGTCACAGCAATCATCAAGCCTTTCAAGCTTGACGAAGTGCGCGAAGCCTTATCCGCCATCGGCGTGCAGGGCATCACCGTCACGGAAGTCAAGGGCTTCGGCCGTCAGAAAGGACATACGGAACTGTATCGGGGGGCGGAATATGTCGTCGACTTCCTGCCCAAGGTGAAAATAGAAGCCGCCATCAAGGCCGAACTGGTCGATCAGGTCATCGAGGCGATCGAGAAGGCGGCGAGGACCGGAAAAATCGGGGATGGAAAGATCTTCGTCTCGAACCTCGACCAGGTCATCCGCATCCGCACCGGCGAAACCGGTCCGGACGCACTTTAAGGAGAACATGATGAGAAAGTTTTTGATGCTGCTCTCCCTCTTCGGAGCGCTGCTGTTCACTTCGCCGGTGTTCGCCGACGATGCATCCGCGCCTGCAGCGGCAGCTGCGGCAGCTCCAGCCGCCCCTGCTGCTGCGGCACCTGCGCCAGCACCGACCGCGCCCTTCATGCTGGAAGTGGGCAAGATCAATTCCGGCGACAACGCATGGATGCTGACCTCGACTGCGCTGGTGCTGATGATGACCATCCCCGGCCTTGCACTTTTCTACGGCGGCATGGTGCGCAAGAAAAACGTGCTCGCGACCCTGATGCAGAGCTTCGCCATCACCTGCCTGGTGACCGTGTTGTGGATGATCGCGGGATACAGTCTTGCCTTCACTCCGGGTAGCAATGCTTACCTGGGTGGATTCGACAGGCTGTTCCTGAACGGGATGTCCTTCGTCAACGGTTCCAAGGTTTCGGTTTCGCATCTGGCACAGACCATTCCCGAGTCGACCTTCATGATGTTCCAGATGACCTTTGCGATCATCACCCCGGCGCTCATGACAGGTGCATTCGCGGACAGGATGAAATTCTCCGCGATGCTGATTTTCATCACCGTCTGGTCGCTCGCGGTCTACTCCCCGATCGCCCACTGGGTATGGGAGCCGAGCGGATGGCTCGCAGCCAAGGGAATCCTGGATTTCGCAGGCGGAACCGTGGTGCACATCAATGCGGGTATCGCAGGTCTCGTGACTGCTCTCGTCCTGGGCAAGCGCCTTGGCTACGGCAAGGAACCGATGGCGCCCCACAACCTGGTGCTGACCGTGATCGGCGCATCTCTCCTGTGGGTGGGCTGGTTCGGTTTCAATGCGGGTTCCGCAGTGGCGGCTGACGGCCGTGCCGGACTCGCAATGGCGGTCACCCAGATCGCGACCGGCGCTGCAGCGCTCGCCTGGATGATTGCGGAATGGATGGCGAAGGGCAAGCCTTCGGTCCTCGGCATCGCATCGGGCGCAGTGGCTGGACTGGTTGCCATCACCCCCGCATCCGGTTTCGTGGGCCCGGTCGGATCGCTCGTCATCGGTTTTGCGGCCGGCGCGATCTGCTTCTGGAGCGCGACTTACCTGAAAGCCATGCTTGGATACGATGATTCGCTCGACTGCTTCGGCGTGCACGGCGTGGGCGGTATCGTGGGCGCGCTCCTCACCGGCGTATTCGCGGTGAAGGACATCGGCGGAACCGCGGGCGTTCTGGAAGGCAACACTGCCCAATTGATGACCCAGGCGCTCGGCGTGGGAACGACCCTGGTCTACAGCGGCATCGTGACCTTCGTCATCCTGAAGGTCATCGATATGGTGATCGGGCTGCGCGTGACCGAAGAACAGGAACGCGAAGGCCTCGACGTCACTCTCCACGGAGAACGCGTCGAATAACTTCAGCGTTGCGCAATGCGAAAGGGGGCTCAGGCCCCCTTTTTTCTTGGGCTATAATCACTCAATCGTCAAAGGAGAATCCCATGGATGAACCCGCCATGGTGCACATCGCCAGGCTCGCACCCGCCTTCATGACCATCACCTTCCTGATCCTTTACTACCATTTTTTCGTCCACGAAAAGAAACTGTTGTGGGCGATCGGACTTTTCATTTTCGGCGCACTGATTTCCTGGCGCTC
>JABEVD010000228.1 GCA_013044025.1 Burkholderiales bacterium | reverse complement strand
GAATCAAGGGCGGGCGACCTGCTGCTCGGGGTCGGCATTCCCATCGAACAGCATTACGGACTGATGAAGGAAGTCGCCCCCGGCTTCAAGCTGCGCGTGTTGCTCGCCCAGGTGCTGTTCGCGGATCCGGACATCATGCTGCTCGACGAGCCGACCAACAACCTCGACATCAACAGCATCCGCTGGCTCGAGGGCGTGCTGAACGAGCGCAGCAACACCATGATCATCATTTCCCACGACCGCCATTTCCTGAACAGCGTCTGCACCCACATGGCCGACCTCGACTATGGTGCGATCCGCATCTATCCGGGAAATTACGACGACTACATGATCGCCTCCACCCAGGCGAGGGAGCGTCTTGCAGCGGAAAACGCCAAGAAGAAGGCGCAGATCGCGGAACTGCAGTCTTTCGTGAGCCGGTTCTCTGCGAACGCCTCCAAGGCGAGACAGGCGACTTCCCGCGCCCGCCAGATCGAGAAAATCAAGCTGGAGGAAATGAAGCCTTCCAGCCGGGTCTCCCCCTATATCCGCTTCGAACTGGAAAAACCGCTGAAACGTCTCGCCCTGGAAGTCGCGCATCTTTGCAAGGGATTCGACGGAAGGAAAGTGCTCAACGAAGTCAACATGATGGTCGACGCGGAAGACAGGATCGCCGTCATCGGCCCGAACGGAATCGGCAAAACCACGCTGTTGCGCTCCATCGTGGCTGATCTCGAACCGGACTCCGGAATGGTGAAATGGGCGGAAAAAGCCGAAATCGGCTATTTCGCCCAGGACCATTCAGCGGACTTCGAGGAAGACATGACGGTATTCGACTGGATGAGACAATGGGGAAGACCGGGGGATGACGACCAGATCATCCGCGCCACCCTGGGACGCCTGCTGTTTTCCGGGGACGACGCGAAGAAGAGCGTCAAGGTGCTTTCGGGGGGAGAAAAGGGCAGGATGCTGTTCGGCAAGCTGATCCTGATGCGCCCCAACGTCCTCGTCATGGACGAGCCAACCAACCACCTCGACATGGAATCGATCGAATCGCTCAATCTCGCCCTCGAACTCTTCAAGGGAACGCTGATTTTCGTGAGCCACGACCGGGAATTCGTCTCCTCGCTCGCCAACCGCATCCTGGAACTGACTCCTTCCGGAATCGTCGACTACCATGGAAATTACGAGGATTACCTGCTGCGAAGCTAATTCATGAATTCCGAGCTCACCAATGCATGCCTCACCTTGCGCCCGACCAGGAAATAGGCGATCAGCGCGACGAAGGGAATGGAAGCCGCCCGGATCACGATGGTGTCGAGATTCCAGTGGAAGCGGTCGTTCGCCGCATCGACGACATAACCGATCAGGTTGACCGAATAATAGGTGAACACCGCGATGGTGAGCCGCCCCACCGTCTGCTGCAATCTCAACTGCAGATGGAAGCGGCGGTTCATCGCCGCGAGCAGATCCTGGTTCTGCTTTTCCCTCCTCACGTCGATCCTGGTCCGCAGCAAACCGCTTGCATGGCTGATCCGGCTGGACAAGAGATCGAGCCACTTCGCCGCGGATTCGCAGGTGTTTTTCGCAGGCTCCAGTCTCCGGTTGAGAAAGCCACCGAAGGTCGGAATCCCTTCGATCTGGGTCTCGCGCAATTCGGCCAGGCGGTTCGAAACCATGCCGAAATAGGCGCGGGTTGCCGCAAACCGGAAATAGGTCGAGGAAACCATGCTCTCCATTTGCGCTGCAAACCTGGAAATTTCGTCCAGCAGTTCCTCGTCGGTCTTGTCGCTGCCCTGGGAAATCTCGTCGGTGATGTGGGTGATCTGGGCGTCCGCGGAAGGAATCTTCGAAATCATTCTCTTCGCCTCGGGAAGCGCCATGAGCGCGAGCATCCTGTAGGTTTCCACGTCGAGAATCCTCAGCACCAGCCGCCCGTTCTGGGTGGGTAGGCTGCTCCTTGCAATCACCAGGAAACGGCTGAATCCGTCTTCCTTCACCCTGAAATCGGTGTATACCAGACTCAGACTGCTTCCTGTCATCGATCCTGCCAGGGTATCTGTTTCGAAGCAGCAGGCGATTTCGTCGAGCGATGGAGGAGGCGTATCCGGATTTCCCTGCACGATGGCGATATGCGCAGCGACCAGGGTCTTTCCGGGGATCGAGGCAAGCCATTCCGAAGGAACCAGGTCGATCACGGGATCGGCGAAAGGGTCCCCGAATTCGCCCTGCTTCACGAAAGTATATCGGGTGAATTCCTGATGGCGCTCGACCTTGAGCCTGAATTCGCCCAGATCGAGATGAATGTTTTTCGCCCCCTGTTCTGGCAAATCCATTCCGTACAGGGCGCAAAGCGAGGAAAGATGCTTCCACTCCATCGCCCGATCCGCTTCGTCGACGAGGAGCGCGATGAAGGACATGCGCTCCGGGGGCGAGAGCCGCTCGTACTGGTGAGTATGGACTTCGTCGTTCAGTTGGCGACGAAGAAAATAGTCTTCCGGAACCCTGTTCATTTGAGATCAATGTTCGCACAGCGACGGCGAGTTGACAATGCCCCGATCCGGAATCGCAGCATTGGGGAATCATGCCATTTTCTTTCCCGGTTCAGCGTGAATCTTGAGGCCCGTTGGGACCTTACCCCCACCTTCTCCTGGTCGACGCATCCGGGCAACCTGAAAATCCCCTTTTCCGTATATGCCCCTGGTCCTGCCATTGTGTGACGCATCGCCAGGGCTCGACAAACTATGCTGCCGGCGATCGGCTTCTGTTTCGACGGCAATCCGCTTTCACTGGGGCGACCGCTGCGGCTGCAGGGCGACCGGACAATATCAGACAGAAATGGTTTTGAGGTTTGAG
>JABEVD010000227.1 GCA_013044025.1 Burkholderiales bacterium | reverse complement strand
TGCTCGCCCCACGCCCTTTCGCGCTCGGCGAGCATTTCCGATATTTTGCCGAAGCTTTCGGGGTTGGTGATGTCGACCGAAAGGGATCTGATCCTGCTGCAAAATGCCGCCCAGGGGTCGTCGAGCGGGGCGCCTCGCCGCGAATGGCGGGCAATGCAGTCGCGGTAGTCGGGCGATTCGTTTCCCTCGAACCGGTCGACTGCCAGCAGCAGGAAGTTCGCCGGAAGATGCCCGTCCAGATGCAGATTGTACAGGGCGGGAACGATCAGCCTGCAGGAAAGGTCTCCTCCCGCCCCGAACAGGACGAAAATGGTGCTCTTCATGAAATTCTCCATTTGAGGCTTAAGGTTTGGATGCGATCGGCGCGGTTTGGTTCGTCTGAAATGCGCATTTCAGTTCGAGCCGAACCTGATGCGGGATGCGCCAAATGAGATTCTTGTTCATTTGTGCAGCCGGGAGTAACATGCTGTCAACGGATGCTCCTTTGTTTTTCACCGTGCTCGGAAGTTATGTCAGGCATCCAATGCAGGCGCTGGTGCGTCTTTTTTCTCATCGTCGCAGCCTATCTCGCAACCGGCGAGCCCGCACTCACGCTCGCTGAAACTTCAGGCTATGCAACCCCGGTATTTCCGCCTGCAGGAATCGCAGTGGGCGCCTGTTTCGCGCTCGGTTTCGAAACCCTCCCCGCGATCTTTGTCGGCGCTTTCCTGCTCAATTTCTGGATCGGGTTTGCGAAATCCTTCCATTTCGGAACAGTCGAACTGCTTTCCGGTCTTTTGCTTGCCGTCGCATCGACCCTGCAGGCAGGGCTGGGCGGCTGGGCGCTCAGGAAATACATCGGCGCTTTCTCCGTTTTCGACAGGCTGAGGGATCTGGCTCGCTTCCTCGCCGTGGTTCCCTTCGCCTGCCTCACGAGTTCCACCCTTTCCGTGCTGTCGCTCCATCTGCTCGGGACGATTTCCTCCGCCGATTTCGCATCGAGCTGGGGCGCATGGTGGCTGGGAGACCTTCTCGGGGTGGTGGCCGTATTTCCGCTCGTCATGGTGCTTGCCGGAAAACCCAGGAAAATCTGGAGAGTGCGCGTCTTCACCGTCGCCCTTCCGATGGTCGCTGCATTCGCCATTTTCGTTTCCGCCTTCCTCCTGACGAGCCAGTGGGAGCGGCAGCAGTCTCAGGAGAAGTTCCGTCTGGAAACGAGGGACATGGCGGAACGGGTCAGGGATCATTTCAGTGAGGTCGAGGAACGCCTGGTCTCGCTGCGCGCCTTGATGTCGGGCGGTGCGAGCCGGGAAAGATTCGCGGGATTCTGTGAAGAAATCGGCGCAGGGAATGAGCTGATCCGCTTTTTCGAATGGATTCCAGACAGGGGTTCCCCTTTTCTTTATCCCGAAACGCAGAATGATCGTCTGGCGGGATTGCGCGATGCGCTGGACAAGGCAAAGGCAGGAGGAAGGCTGTACGCGATTTCCACTCCTGACCCCCGTCTCCAGATCCTGCTGCTTCCGGCAAGGGGCGGGGTGGTGGCAGCCGGCGTTCGCGTGCCGGTGGAAACGGGCCGGACGATTTACGCGAGGCTCGTCGATGTTTCATCCGGAGAAATCCTGTTCGATTCCTTTCCGAAGGGCGTGAAGCCTTCGATCAGGAACCGGATCGAATTCGGGCAGAAAGTGTTTTCCTTCGAGTCTGCTCCGACGAAGCATTACCTGAATACCCATCGCGCCTGGACGAGCTGGGCGGTGCTGGTTGCGGGGATCATTTTCACCGGCATTCTGGGCGCCTTCCTGCTGCTCGGGACCGGCTATACGGCAAGGATCGCCCGCGAAGTCGGGGAACGCACCGAGGCGCTCAGGAAAAGCGAATTCCGCTATCAACAGATGTTCGAAACCAATGCGGCGGTGAAGCTGCTCATCGACCCGAAAGACGGATCCATCGTCGATGCGAATGCGGCGGCGGAGAGATTCTATGGCTATTCGCACGAAGCCCTCCTTGCCATGAAAATATACGAAATCAATATCATGGAAGAAGGAGAAACCCGGCAGAGCATGCAGGATGCCCGGACCGGAGAAAATCCCAGCTTTCACTTCCGCCACAGGCTGCATTCGGGCGAAATCAGGGATGTCGAGGTCTATTCAGGCCCGGTGGACCTGGAAGGCGGGACGCTGCTGTATTCCATCGTTCACGACATCACCGACCGCAAGAAGACGGAAGAGACGCTGCGGCTGTACACTTCGGTGTTCGAATCCAGTTCCGAGGCAGTGATGGTGGTCGACCGGGATGGAAAGATCGTCGAGGTCAATCCCGCCTTCACTCTCATCACGGGGTATTCCGCGGAAGAGGCAAAGGGCGGGAATCCCGCCATGCTGCAATCGGGGAGGCAGGATGCGGCCTTCTATCGCGACATGTGGCGAGAACTCGAGGAATTCGGCCACTGGCAGGGGGAAATCTGGAACAGGCGCAAGAACGGCGAGATCTATCCGGAATGGCTCACCATCAACACCATTTGCGATGCAGACGGAAATCTCAGGGAACGGGTGGCCATCTTTTCGGATATTTCGAAAAAGAAGGAGGCGGAAACCGAGGTCTGGCGTCAGGCGAATTTCGATGCATTGACCGGACTGCCGAACCGCAACATGTTCCGTGACCGCCTGGATTTCGAAATCAGGAAAGCGGCAAGGAGCGGGCTCACTTTCGCTCTCCTTTTCATCGATCTGGACAGGTTCAAGGAAGTCAACGACACGCTCGGCCACGAGGCGGGGGACAGGCTGCTGCTGGAAGCGGCCAGCCGCATTGCTTCTGCCGTGCGGGAATCCGATACCGTCGCGCGTCTCGGCGGAGACGAGTTCACCGTCATTCTTTCCGACCTGAGGGAGGATGCGCATGTCGAAAACGCGGCAAGCGCCATCATCGCCAGGCTCGCCGAACCCTTCGTGCTGGGAGAAGAACTCGCCTACATTTCCGGTTCCATCGGCATCACCCTCTATCCATCCGACGCATCGAATTCCGCAGAACTCGTCAAGAATGCGGACCAGGCGATGTATGTCGCCAAGGGGCTGGGAAAAAACCGCTTTGCCTATTTCACGCCCGCATTGCAGGAAGCTGCGCTGGAACGGATGAAGCTCATCGCCGAACTCAGGAACGCCATCGCGAACGGGGAATTCCGTCTTCTCTACCAGCCCATCGTCGACCTCGTCACCGGAAAAATCGTCAAGGCGGAAGCCCTGCTCAGATGGGGAAATCCGAGAAGGGGAGAAGTGAGCCCGGGCGAATTCATTCCGCTTGCGGAGGAAACCGGTCTGATCCACGAAATCGGCGACTGGGTATTCAGAGAGGCGGCGCTTCGCGCGAGGGAATGGCGACAAACCTGCGAAAGCTTCCAGGTGAGCGTCAACAGTTCCCCCCTTCAACTCATGTACCAGACTTCCGAAAATGCCTGGATTTCGTATCTGGAGGAGATCGGCCTCGAAGGAGGCGCCATCGTCGTCGAAATCACCGAAGGCGTTCTCCTCCATGCGGACAGCGCGGTCATCGAAAGATTGGGCGAATTCAGGAAGGCGGGAATCCAGATCGCGATCGACGATTTCGGAACCGGCTATTCCGCGCTCGCCTATCTCAGGAAATTCGAGATCGATTACCTGAAAATCGATCGATCCTTCGTTTCCGGAATCGAATCCAGCCCGGATGGTCAGTCGTTATCCAGGGCGATCACCGCAATGGCCCACAGCCTCGGCATCGAGGTCGTCGCGGAAGGGGTGGAAACCAGGGGGCAGGAGCGCATCCTTTTCGATATCGAATGCGACTATGTTCAGGGTTATCTTTTTTCCCGCCCCGTCGAGGCGGATGAATTCGGAAAAATGCTTTGCGGACTGGATGGGGCAAAATGAAAAGCTATGTCACTTTTATCTCTTGGTCTATATTGAAGGCATAGGAATCAAGCCGATAGGTGATACCATGAAAAACGCAGAATTTCAGGAACTGAAGGACG
>JABEVD010000226.1 GCA_013044025.1 Burkholderiales bacterium | reverse complement strand
GGTCAGGGGAATCGATCTGAAGCTGGAAGCCGGCGAAATCGTCTCCCTCATCGGCGCAAACGGCGCAGGAAAGAGTTCCACCCTCAGGGCGATCTGCAGAATCACTCCTTCCGATTCAGGGAGACTGCTCTATGAAGGAGAAGACCTGCGCATCATTCCTCCCCACAAGCTGGTTTCGCGAGGAATTTCCATGGTTCCCGAAGGACGGGGAATTTTCGGCCGCTCATCTGTCGAGGAGAATCTGCTGATGGGCGCTTACAGCCGCAGGGATTCGATGGTGAAATCCGACCTGGAAAAAGTTTATTCCCTGTTCCCGAGGCTGCTCGAACGCCGCATTCAGGCCGCCGGTACGCTCTCCGGAGGCGAACAGCAGATGGTGAGCCTGGGACGAGCACTGATGAGCCGCCCGAAGCTCCTTTTCCTCGACGAGCCCTCCATGGGCCTTGCCCCGATCATGGTCCAGAAGATTTTCGAGATCATCCGCACCATCGCATCCGACGGCATCACCATCTTGCTGGTCGAGCAGAATGCCAGCATTGCGCTCAAAATGAGCGCGCGCGGCTATGTGATGGAAGGCGGCAAAATCACCCTTTCCGGATCCTCTTCCTCCCTTCTCGACAATGCCGATGTCAGGGCCGCCTACCTGGGGCAATAATTCCTTGCGCATCCCGGGAGAATTGGTATAGACTCTTCACTTGCAATTGATGCAAATAAGCTTCTTAAACATGGGGAGAGGTGAAAAATGGAAAGTTTTGTTCCGACTTTGATTTTTGTGATCGGGATCGCGCTGGCGTTCAACCTTGGCAGTCTTGGAATTCAACGTGTCGTCGAAGGCCAGAAGCTCAAAGACAAAGGC
This sequence comes from Burkholderiales bacterium, assembly GCA_013044025.1. GTDB lineage: Bacteria > Pseudomonadota > Gammaproteobacteria > Burkholderiales > JABEVD01 > JABEVD01. The sequence continues at coordinate 5,796 of JABEVD010000226.1, read as the reverse complement.
TGATGCGATCCACATCCAGCAGAAAACCCGGTTCGACCGGGTGTTTTGTTTCATAGAAACATGAGCATGCAGAATACGCAAAACCCCGACCTCAGAAAGCTGATCAAGTTCTTTCTGATGTCCGCAATCTCTTTCGCAATCGGAACCATTCACGGAACGCTCCAGGTTCTCCCCCCCATCCGCGCCTGGCTGGATTCGATCGGTAGCCCTTACGGAGGCCCGGGGCACATGATCGACCCGCTCGCACATGCGCACATCAACCTGGTCGGCGGACTCGTGATGCTGGGAATGGGCGTAACCTACTACATGCTGCCGATCCTGAGCGGAAGGGAGATTTATTCCTGGAAGCTCGTCAACCATACATTCTGGTGGACTGCGCTCGGTGTGCTGGGATTCTATTTCTCCCAGGTGGGGTTCGGGATCTGGGAAGGCTTTCTTTTTCTGTCTCATCCCGAGCAGATCCCTGCGATCCACCATTATTACGGACTGATCATCAGCGCTTCCGCTTCGACCATGGTGGTCGGTTTCTGCAGCTATCTGGCCAACATCATTCTTACCTTGAGGCGTCCATCCTGACTCCGAAGTGAAGAATGGTTTTTTCTCCATTCTGATCGATCATGACCTGAAGATCCCGGCTGTTCTGATCGATTTTTTCCGCGCCATGATAGATGCCGAGATCGCCGTCAGGAAAGGTCTGCTTCCAGGGTTCGGCATCGTTCATCCTGGTTGAAATCACCAGCCCGTGAATTCCCTTTCCATGCCTGCCGCTTACCATGACCATGATCTCGTTCATCCCCACCCTTGGCGGGCTGGGCTGAGTCTGTATTCTCACATCGTAGCCGTTCCAGCGTTGCGGAGCGGCATCCGGCTGACTGGAGCAGGCTGAGAAAACCAGCAGCAGAACCGGAAGTAGCTTTCTCATTGCTTTGCATGCTCCTGAAGATACTGGATCAGCACTGCTTCGTCCTTTTCCGGAACAGGCCCGAACCCTTTGGTTGTCCTCCAGTTCTGCATCCTTCTCACCACACCTGCCCATTCTCCGGCCGGATGGGCGGAAGGCTGGGGAACGCCGTGGCATTCCGTGCAATCCGCCATCACGAGCTGCGCACCTGCCGAATCCTGATCGGGCAGGTTCACCCTGGCTGTCTCGGTTTTTGTTTCAGCACCGCATCCTGCAAGCAAAAAGGCGAGCAGGACCAATTCAACTCTTTTCATTCCCGCCCTTCCCTGCATCCTTTTCTTCATCCTCGGGTGGCCCCTGATGGTTCACCATGAAATACACGAAAGTGACCCCCAGGGCGATGTAAACAAGCGCCACTGCATAACCCCAGTCGAACCAGTGACGCTCCACTCCCGGACGGTTCCCCCAGAACGGGAAGCTGAGTCCTACCGCAACCAGCAGAACCGCGACCATGACCGCAATGAACCAGTACGGAACCTTTTTCTGGGATTTCGGGATGTACTCGGTGAGCTCCCAGTCCTCCATACCCCGCTTCCTGAGCCGTTCTTCGTTCGATGCATACCCGAAGTGATCCTGCGAGTCGAGCCCCCATTCGGTGTTCACCGGAGTGAGCTTGCTTCTCACATCCCTGTCTTCTTCACTCATTGCATACCTCGCATTTCGACATGATTGATCGCGAATTTCCCTTGCCAGCCGTCATCGGAATCCGCCCAAACGAAAACCCTGTACACGCCCTTGCGGATGTCAGGATCGATGTGCAGCGTCACCTTCCTCCTTTTTGCCGAATCCAGCAGGAAGCTGTCGGTATCCAGCTGATAATGCCCCTGTGGAAGCCCGGTCACATGTAGCGTGATTTTCGCCGGATTGTAGCGCTTGTTGGCCACTTCGATCTGATAATCCTGCCCGCTGGAATCATATCGATCCGCCGAAAGATTGAAAGGCGAATAGCTGTACAGCCCCCAGGCAAACATGGAAACCCCGAGCAAGGTGAAGGCGCTGGTCCAGTTGATCCGGTTGGCGAGCGTGTTCATGTTGTTGCGGAAGGTGCTCGCTTTCGAGCTCTGCCTTTCCCCGAACTCGAATTTCAGCAGGCCTTTTGTGCCGTCTTTCGCATGCAGTTTGTCGCACGCATTGATGCATTCCCCGCAATTGATGCAGCTGTCGTAAACTTCGGTTTTTCTCGGATCCAGGTCGATGAAACAGGCTGTCACGCAGTAATTGCATTTCGCGCATTCGTCCGATCTCGACTGGTCGTATGAGACATGCAGGGTCTGCTTGGTCCTGAAAAAGTGCTGCCATACCCGGTAGATGCAGGAAAAGCGGCACCAGAAATGTCGGATCACCGAGATGTCGAGCAGCAGGATCACCACGCACACGAAATAGATCCAGTGCAGCGACCTCGCCAGATCGGGATCCGGCTTGAAAGTGAAGAAGTCCCAGACCACCGAAGGAGGATAGAAATAAAATAGCGGGATGATGCCCAGGAACATCGCGCCGCCGACGAACGATGCGCCAAGCAGCAGATAATTCAAGATTTTTTTCTTGGAAGCAGCGATGATCGGCGCATTGCCTTCCAGACTGAGTTCGGCGCGCTTGCCGAGCAGCTTCCTGGTCATGTAGTTCGCCCATTCCGCCATCGTGTTCTGCGGGCAAGCCCAGCCGCAGAAAACGGTCCCGGCCGTGGAATAAAGCATCACCGCGCCGGTTGCGATCATGATCCAGAGACCGAATATCAGAAAGAAATCCGAAAACCAGATCTGTCTGTTGAGCACGACGAGCGCACCCGCCACCGGGTCGATCCTGAACAATCCGCTTGCCGGAATCAGAATCGCAATCGCGATGATGCCCGCCTGGAAGGCTCTTCTTGCCAGATGCAGCTTGAGTCCGGGCTTGGCCGTTCCGATGACTTTTACGGGGATTTTCGATACGGAATTGTTCACTGCCTGACTTCCTTGTCCAGTGGGGCGAGAGCGACCAGTCTGTCCCTGTACTGCTTTTCACCGACCCTGTTGCCGGATTCATGCTCCAGCTTCACCATGGCGCGCAGCGCCTCGATGTTGTCCGGATAGACTTCAAGCACCTTGAGAAGCGCAGATTTCTTGTCCATCCCGTGTTTCACTGCTCCAGGCAGCGAAGCCATCATATTATCAGCCAGCGTGGAAGCAATCCAGCGATCCCTCGGATTTGCTTCATAAGCATACCTTCTGAGCTTGAGCGCCGCCATTTCGTCTCCCTGCAGATAGGCGACCCAACTCCTCGCGGCAAGATCGCTGCCGATATAGGCGCGATCGAAGCTGGAGGAATCCGCCGGATCCACCCCGAAATGGCTTTCCGCCTCGCGCACATCGGGCCGGTAAGCCATCAGCATTTTCAGCACCCTGGTGATGTTGATCGCCCCGTCATATCGCGCTTTTGGCAAACTGAACTCGATTTTCGGCGCCCATTCTTCCTGCATCGGCCCGTTTCCCGCACGGATCGGCCCCCAATACCTTCCCGCCCAGGTCCAGATTCCTTCTCCGCCGGTAGCTTGCCCCGCCTTGTCCTGCCCAAGCCTCGCCAGATTGCTCCGCATCGTTCCGATGTCCGCCATCCTGCCGTTTGGCCCAACCATGGCGAGATGCATCCCGTCTATGAAGAGTACCGCATTCGGGAAAACTGCCTGGAAACTCCTCAAGACGGCGCGGAGGGATTCCGGATCGAACTGGTTGAGCGCGATCCATTGCACGAAAATGCCATCTTCGGTCAGCTTCTCTCTTGCATGAGCGAATTCCTCCACGGAAAGAAGCGCACCCACGCCGGTCAGATCCGGGTGAAAAAGGTCGCCCACGATCACGTCGTATTTTCTGTTGGTGGCCGTGAGGTAATGCCTTGCGTCGTCCCGCTTCACGTCCATCCTGTTCATGACGCCCTGATTCGAACTCGCGAACCACTTTCTGGAAGCATTGATCGCGCCTTGCGACAATTCGACCGCGGTCCTTTCGAGTGCAGGATAGGGAAGGGAACCGGCGGCTGAAATCCCGGTTCCGAGTCCGAGGAACAGGATCGAATGCGCTTCAGGATGGAGCAAAAGAGGCAACCTCGCCTGATTCATCTGCACCACCACGGCAGTCGGATCCGTCGATGCGTCCATCCGCTGCAGGTCGGTGAGCAGAAGCTCCTCTCCGTGCTCGTCCTGCACCACATGCGTGATGGCAAGCGCATCCTCGTAGCGATACAGATCCCGGCTTCCCGCCTGTTCCAGGGGAAGGAGCTTCTCGACCTTCGGAAAAACGAATACCGGATAGGAGAATGCGATCATGAGCGGCAATGCGGCCCAGGCCAATTTTTTTCCCCCCAGCATCAACCCGAAGAAAGCAAGACCCAGCGCTGCGACCACGATCGTTCCGGTCGTACCCAGCAGCGGAATGAGGATGAAGCCGCCTGCCATGGCGCCGATTGCAGCGCCCAGGCTATTGATCCCGTAGAGCCATTCCCCGGCCGCCTTGTATTTTGCGGCGAGAAGCGGAAGCCAGGCGCCGAGTACCAGCGTGACCGGAAGTGTCATGAGCGCCAGGATCAAGCCTTCTCTTGTCAGCGCGCCGGAAAGACTGTCGAATTTCGCCCCTTCCACCCAGTCGGAATAGGATGGATAAAGCCAGAGGCTGCCGATTGCAAAACCTGCGGCGAGAATGGGCAGAACGGACAGCCAGAAGGATCTTTGGCCCTTTCTCGCGAGAAGACTGCCGAGCCCCATCCCGGCGAGAAATACGCACAGGATCACTGCGAGCACATATTCGGTTCTCAGCAACACCAGGCTGTACAGGCGGGTCCAGCCCACCTGCAGCATCAGGCTGCATGCGCCGATTCCGGCGTAGGGAAGCATGGCCCAGGTTTTCGGAAAGGCTGCAGCATGTTGCCCGAAGCCGGATTCCTTTACATTTCTTGCGAGCAGAAATGCGCCGACGCCCACCATCAGGCCGATCATGGCGACAAGGCGCAACGCCCAGATCCATCCGAGTTCAGGAAGGAGCCCGAGCGGCAACAAGGCGCCGATGGCAGCGCCCGCCGTGTTGATGCCGTACAGGGTTCCCACCTTGAGACCGGACGCCTCCCCGGCCTTCAGCACCATGGGAAAGCTTGCGCCCATCGCCGCTGCAGGCAGCATCAGGAAGGCAATCGAAACTGCGCCCTGCAATCCGTACCAGGCGACGAGATCCAGCCTGGAAGAAAGCATTTCGATGTCGGAAGTGGCGACATGCAGCATCGAGGGCAGGAAGAGAGCATAGATGGCGACGCCCGCTTCCAGCAACGAGAAAGTCAGGATGGGATTTTTCGCCTTCCATCTCATTCCTGCAAGGCTTCCGATTCCCAGCCCCGCCATGAATGCGGTCACGGTGAAGACCACCCCGAATATGTTCGCGCCGAACTGGATCGAGATCATTCTCGCCCAGAGCACCTCGTATGCGACCCCTGTCAGCCCCGAAACCGTGTAAAGCAGGACGAGGATGGCCCGCCAGGGCGATTTGGCTTCTTCCAAGACGAAGTCCGATTCAGAAAGGGAAGAACCAGACGATGCCGACGATGGCATGCGCGACTGCGAGGCAAAGGCTCAGGGATGCGATCACCATGTGCGCGAGAAACAGCTTTTTACCGTACACGCCCACTGCGATTCCGAGCGCTGCCGTGGTGATCAGCATGACGAGAAGCGGAATGCCCATGTAGAACATGATTTCCCGCTTCCTCTTGTCGGAAGGATCGTTCGGATTCTTCGTCTCGTCGCCATTCTTGTTGAAGGATTCGACGATCTGCAGACTCGATTCGTCCGCATGCGCGCTTTTTACAACGGCCATCCCCGG
>JABEVD010000045.1 GCA_013044025.1 Burkholderiales bacterium | reverse complement strand
TCGCCATTTCCCCGACCTGCCGATGGAGCGTGACGTTGGGAAGGGAACGGCAAAGTTTCGAGAGCGAGTCGAAGTTGGGGTTGGATGCCCCCACGACGACGTCGACGGCGATCTCCGGTCGATTCAACAGGGAGATTGCATCGAGCGCCTTGGTCGTTTCATTGTCGGGATCGCCTGCCCCGAAAAATACGAAGATCCTGCGGATGTCGCCATCCCTGTGCTTTTGCGACGCCAACCTGAATTCCGGCCTCAGAAGCGCGAAATGAGGGCCGATGAGCTTCCTGCAAGTTGCAGGCAGGAGCGCCAAATAGCGCGAATCCATGTCTTCGACCAGATTCTGGTCCAGAAGGAGGTTGCAATCATGGCGTCTGTCGGCGAGATCGTCGATGGTCATGATTCTCGCGGCGACTTGCCTCACCCTGGATTCCCATCGCCAGTCGAGTCCGTAATGGTCGACGATCACCCAGTCCGCCTGCCCGAGGCTTGCGCAGGTGGCCGTGGCGTCGGCTTCCCAGTCGCCTTCCGGCGTGGAAAGGGCGATTGCGCGAAATCCTGAAGATTCGATCAGATCGATCAGGTTTCCCCTGATTTCCTGGCAGATGAACGCAATTTCCGCACCGGTCTGGCGAAGGGGCTGCGCCAGGGTCAGGCAGCGCATCACATGTCCAGACCCTGTCCGGACCGAAGCGTCGGCCCGAATTCCGATCCGTATCATTTTTTTTCCAGAAGGAACCAGGTGAGATCGTCCTGGGGAAAATTGCGGTCCCGATGGTAGCTGAATCCGTAGCTTGCCAGCTTGAGGTCGGGGAACCGGTCCAGCATTTCCCCGGCGAAATCCCGTTTGTACAGTCTTTCGCTGTGCCCGCGGTAGGGAACGGAAACCGGCGTCGGGTTGTAATATTCGACCAGACAGATATAGCGTGCGCTCGCCTGGTAAAGACGGTCGTAGACTTCGGGCAGCATGTCGGGGTGGATGTGGATCAGAACGCCCTTGATGAGCGCCAGATCGTAATTCTCCTTGGACTCGAATTCCAGAATCGATTGGCGGTACACTTTTACGTACCCCAGTTTTTCCAGTTCGGACGATGCATTCGCGTTGATTTCGATGGCCGAGAATTCGGCGTCAGGCAGGAGTTGTTTCAGTGCGATGAGGTTGAGACCGACGTTCGCGCCAAATTCGATCACCGAGCCGACCCGCTCGGAAGCCGAGAGGATTTTCGAGAACAGGGCGAGGTTTCCGGCAACGAGCCGCTGTCCCTGGTTCCTGGAGACATATTCGTTTCCGAATTCTCCGGCCCAGAAAGCCTCCTGTTCGGTCTTGAAACGGTTTTCAGGCACCATGTTGCTTGTCCTTGAGTATCGGGTAGAGCAGTTCAGCCCGTTCCCAGTCGTCCGGGGTATCGATGTCGACGGCGCGCCAGTTGGGGATCGGCAGTCCGACGCCGTTGCTGTGGATGTTCCTTCCCGAAAGCCATGCTTCGGGTCTTCCCCAGTAGAACTGGCCGACGTCGTGATAGGCGGGCTCCAGATCCTGGGTCCGGGTGAGTTCGTATTCCGGGTGGAAGGGCTGCATGCGGCCGTCGGGCAGTCTTCTGAGCGCGCGCTGGATCGCCGAAGGGAATTCCGTGATCGGAAAGCTGTAGCTTGCCGCAGAAGATTCGAGCAGGGCGAGGGAGGAGCGGAGATCTTCGATCCTGAGGAAAGGCACGCCGGGATAGATGCAGCAGGCATGCTCGACAGTCCAGCCCATCGCCTGGCATTCCGAGACGGCATGAGCGATGACCGGAACGGTCGGAGTATGATCGTCGGCGAGCGCGGCCGGCCTCGTGAAAGGCGTTTCCGCGCCGTATTCCCTCGAGATGGCCGTGATTTCCGGGTCGTCGGTCGAGACCAGGACATGTTCGAACAGCCCGGAAGCCATGGCGGACTGGATGGCATGGGCGATCATCGGCTTGCCGGCAAATGGTCTGATGTTTTTCCTGGGAATGCGCTTGCTTCCGCCCCTTGCAGGAATGATGGCGACCTTCATCTTCCGATCACTTTCTGCAAGGCGGCCACCACCTGTTCCTGCTGATCGCGCGTGAGACCGTAGTACATCGGGATGCTGAGCACTTCTCCATAGTATCTTTCCGCTTCCGGGCAGTGGCCGCGCGAAAAACCCATTTTTTCGAAGTAGGGCTGGAGATAGACGGGAATGTAATGCAGGTTGACCAGAATTCCTTCGGCGTGCAGCGCCTGATAGATCTCGCGATGGGTCTTGCCGATTTCCTGCAGTTTCGGCCGGATCAGGTAAAGATGGTGGCTCGAATGACAGTCTGGATGCAGCCATTGCGTGACGATGGGCAGATTTCGAAGCGCTCCGTCGTAGAATCTGGCGATTTCGTTCCGTCTTGCGACGAATTCTTCCAGCCTTTTCATCTGGCTGGTTCCGAGGGCTGCGGCGATGTCCGTCATGCGGTAATTGAAGCCCAGATCGATCTGCTGGTAATTCCAGATTTCGTCGCATGGCCTCGGACTCATTTCTTCGCGATCGCTGGTGATGCCGTGCGAGCGCCTGAGACGCAGGGCTCTGGCGAGGTCCGGGTCGTTGGTGAGCGCCATTCCTCCTTCTCCCGTCGTAACGATTTTGACAGGGTGGAAGCTGAAAATGGTGATGTCCGAATAGCGGCAGTTGCCCACCGGTTCATTGCGATATTTCCCCCCGATGGCGTGTGACGCGTCCTCGATGATCCGGAAGCCGTATATCCGGCCCAGTTCGTGAATTTTCGCCATGTCGCAGGACTGCCCTGCAAGATGCACCGGGATCACGACCTTGGGCAGTTTTCCGGTCCTGGCTGCCGCCTCGAGCTTTTCCTCGAGCCGCGTGGTGCTCATATTGCAACTGAGCGGGTCGATGTCCACGAAATCGATCGATGCGCCGCAATAGAGCGCACAGTTTGCGCTGGCCACGAAAGTGATCGGGGAGGTCCAGACGATGTCCCCGGGTCCGACATCGAGCGCAAGACAGGAGAGGTGCAGGGCGCTGGTGGCGCTGTTCGTGGCGACGGAATGACGCGCACCGCAATATCCGGCTACGGATTCTTCGAACGCCGGGACCGCCGGCCCCTGGGTGATGTAATCGGCGCGAAGGATTTCGACAACTGCCTGAATGTCCTCTTCCGAAAGGTCCTGACGTCCGTATGGAATCATGTCCATCGATTCATGCGTGCCCGAGGTTCATCCGGATCAGGTGGCGCAATTCTTCCACTGTCAGGAAATGGGGATTGGTTCCGCTGTTGTAACAGAAACCCGGATCGACCGGGACGGCTCCTGTCTCGTCGCAGTATTGCGAATTGTCGATCCCGGGGGGGAGGATCGAATAATAGCTTCCCAGGTCCACGGTATGGAAGCTGTCGCTGGAAGTGATCATTTCCTCGTGAAGCTTCTCCCCGGGGCGGATTCCGACCACGCGGTGTTCGCATTCCGGGGCGATCGCCATGGCAAGATCCATGATCCGGTAAGAAGGAATCTTCGGCACCAGGATTTCCCCGCCCAGTGCATATTCGAGCGCCCACAACACCATGCTGATGCTGTCGCGCAGACTGATGTTGAATCGGGTCATTGCCGGGTCTGTGATCGGCAGAACGCCGCTTTTTTTCTGCTCGAAAAAGAAAGGGATGACCGAACCGCGGCTTCCCATCACATTGCCGTAGCGCACCACGCTGAAGCGGATGTCCCTGGAACCCTTGATGTTGTTGGCGGCGACGAAAAGCTTGTCCGAGCAGAGCTTGGTTGCGCCATACAGGTTGATCGGCGCGGCAGCCTTGTCCGTGGACAAGGCGACCACGCTTTTCACCCCGGTATCCAGACAGGCCTCGATGAGGTTTTGCGCGCCCAGGATGTTGGTCTTGATGCATTCGAACGGATTGTATTCCGCCGCCGGTACCTGTTTCAGGGCTGCAGCATGAATCACGATGTCGATGCCTTCGAGTGCACGACGCAACCTCTTTTCTTCCCGGACGTCGCCCAGAAAGTAGCGCATTTCCTGCGAGTTGAATTGCTGTTGCATCTCGAACTGCTTGAGTTCGTCGCGGGAAAACACCACGATGCGCTTCGGGTGGTACCTTTCGTGTATGGTCCTGACGAATTCCTTCCCGAAGGAACCCGTTCCTCCGGTGATCAAGACCGCCTTGCCGTTGAGCATATTGCCTGCCTGTTCGGAATGTCTATATTGGGATGTTAGCGTGCAACGTTCTTCCTGACAATGCGGCTTTTTCGATGAACATGGATTCCAGGTTTCCGGTGAAGGATACGCTGTCGAAGAGCGGCATGCTGTCCCGGTGGTTCCGGATGCGGTTCCGGATCTCTGTCCGGAAAGATGCGTCGACTGCGATTTTCAGCGCGATGTTACGATATTCTTCGAGGCTGTCGGCGATGAGTTCGGGTATTTCGAGCGCGGTCAGCAGGCTTCCGGCCATTCGGGATGCGAAAGTTTCCCCGGGGCAGGTGACGACGGGAAGCCCTGCCCACAGGGCGTTGCTCGCCGTGGTTCCTGCATTGTAGGGAAGCGTGTCGAGAAAGAGATCAGCGCATTGCAGCCTCGCCAGATGCAGGTCGAGAGATTCCCTCTGTGCAAAGATGATGCGATCTTCAGCGATATTTCGCTTTCTTGCTTCCATTTTCAGGTTTTCTGCGGCAATTTCGTTCGATGCGAGGAGCCAGAGAACGCTCCCCGGGACTTCGCTCAGAAGCTTCATCCAGATCTCGAAAATTTCCGGAATGATCTTGTAGGTCTGGTTGAAGCAGCAGAAAACGAAGGCTTCTTCCGGCAGTCCAAGGGAAGACCGGGAGGGTTTTTCTTCGATCGGGCATTTCCTGTCGTTGGCCTGATAACTGCGGAGATACGCGATTTTCTCCCGATAATTTCCCTCGCTTCCTTCAGGGATCAGGAATCGGTCCGAGATCAGATAGTCGAAGAAGGTAGCGCCCATCGTGCCGGGATAACCCAGGTAGCTCATCTGCACCGGGGCGGGCCTCAGGGCGAGGATGCCGGTCCTCGAGGAAGTGGTGTATCCGGTCAGGTCGACCAGAATGTCCACCTTGTCGGAATGGATTCTTTTGGCAGCATCTTCGATGGAGATGTCTCCGATTTCGACGAAATTGTCGAAAGCATTCTCCATCCTTTTGCGCATTTCGCTGCCGTCGTCGATTCCGTAGGAATAGGCTGAAACGGTGAATTTCGATCTGTCGTGCAATTCGATGACTTGCGCGAGCAGTTGGGATACGGGATGTTCCCTGAAATCCGCCGAAATGTAGCCAATATGCAGCTTTTTCAGATATTCATGCGGAAAATCCGGATGTTCCGGATGGAAATGCCCGTACATGATTTCCGACCATTTTTCCGCACAGATGCGCTGCTCGAGAGGTGTGGCGCCGGGTACGGCGAGAAATGCGAAGGCCGAGATCCTGTTTCGTTCCGAGGCGGGTTCTTCTCGCACTGCGCGCCTTACTTCGGCAGACAGTTCTTCGATCTCCTTCCAGTCGCAGATTCTCTGCAGTTCATGGAGGAGATAGGATCTCGCCGCATGGTATTGTGGATCGAGTTCCAGGACTTTCCTGAAACTGTCGATCGCCATTTTCGGCTCTCCGGTTTCCTGGTAAAGCACGCCCAGGTTGTAGTGCGCACGAACGTAGTCAGGTGAAATTTCGATTGCCTTGCCGAGATGCCGGAGTGCTGTTGCATACTCCTTTGTTTCGATCAGCGCGGCGCCGAGGTTGTTGTGCGCAAGGAGATGGGATGGATGGATTTCCAGTGCTTTCAGATAGCATTCGATGGCGCGAGTGGATTTGCCCTGACTGGAAATCAGGTTGCCAAGATTGTTCCATGCGTCGGCAAAATCCGGCCTGATCGAAACTGCCTTTTCCAGATGACGCAAAGCCTCCTGAAATTTTCCCTGCCCATTCAGGATGTTTCCGAGATTGTTGTGCGCATCTGCATTGGATGGCTGGAGGGCGATGGCCTTGCGGTAATGTGTCGCCGCCTCTTCCATCCTTCCGGTGTTGTGCAGGATGACGCCGAGGTTGTTGTGGGCGTCTACATATCCTGGTTTCAGTTCGATCGCCTTGCGGAAGGAGGAGATCGCCTCTTCCATTTTGCCGAGGTCTCTGAAAGCGATGCCCAGGTTGTACCTTGAAAGCGCATCTGCCCGATGGATCGAGATCGCGTGGGAGAGGATTTCCGCGGCTTCCGCGGGCATGCCCGCCTGAATGGCGATCACTCCGAGCATGTGCCAGGAATCGAAATGTGTGGGATCTACTTCCAGCGCCTTGCGGTAGATCTGTTCTGCT
>JABEVD010000225.1 GCA_013044025.1 Burkholderiales bacterium | reverse complement strand
GTGATCGGAAACCATCTCACCGAAATCAATGTCACGAGCCCGACCTGCATGCAGGAAATCTGCGACCAGAAGGGATTCGATGTTGCGAAGATGATGATCGATCTGCTCGAATGAAGTTTTTCTATCTCTTCCTGCTGCTGCTCGCGGGATGCTCGAACGGTCAGGTTTTCCAGCAGCAGCGTTACATTTTCGGCACCATCGTCGAAGTGAGCGTCTACGGTCGCGATCAGGCGAAAGCCGAGGAGGCGATCGACAGCGTGATGAAGCGTTTCGGCGAACTTCACAGGAAGCTGCATGCCTGGCAGCCGAGCGAAGTGACCAGCCTCAACGATGCTTTCGCTGCAGGCAGGAGGATGAAGGTCGATCCGGAACTTTCCTTTCTCATCATGGAATCGAGGAAGATTTCAGATCGCTCGGCCGGGCTTTTCGATCCTGCGATCGGCAACCTGATCGCGCTCTGGGGATTTCAGAACGACGAATTCAAGCCGGTGAAGCCGGATCCTGCAAGAATCGCAAAACTCGTCGCTGAAAACCCGAAGATGGACGACATCCTGCTGGAAAACGGGGTGGCCTGGAGTCGAAATCCAGCGGTGAAGCTCGATTTCGGCGGGATCGCCAAAGGCTATGCGCTGGACGTCGCGGCAAAAATCCTCAAGGACGCCGGCGTGAAGGATGCGCTCGTCAACATCGGAGGCAATGTACTCGCGCTCGGATCCCACGGCGATCGCCCATGGAAGGTCGGCGTGAAGGATCCGAGAGGAAGCGGCGCGATCGGGGAAATCGATCTCCACGACGGGGAGGCGGTCGGCACATCCGGCGATTATCAGCGCTACTTCATGTTGAACGGAAAGCGCTATTGCCACATCATCGATCCCGGAACGGGATATCCGGTGCAAGGCGTGCGGGCAGTCACCGTGCTGATCCCGAAAGGGGAAAATGCAGGCCTCCTTTCGGATGCGGATTCCAAGCCTCTTTTCGTGGCGGGCACATCCGGCTGGAGGGAGGCTGCAAGGAAAATCGGACTCGATGACGCACTGCTCGTCGACGATCGCGGAAAAATCCATGTCACCAGGGGAATGTCGGGGCGGATTCGCTTCGAAAAGGGCTTCTCCGCAGTGGTGCAATGAACCGTATCAAGCCGATACTTCTTGGGATAAAATGACAGGTTCGTGACGGGTTTTCTGAAAGGATGGGGATGGTAGGAATTCTGATCATAGCGCATGGCACGCTTGGGGAAAGCCTGATCCACTGCGCGAGTCACGTCATCGGCAGGAGGCCGCAGAACCTGATGCAGATCGGCGTATCCGTGAAGGATGACCCGCAGGCCGTCCTGCCGAGGGCGATCCGCTTCGTGAAGGAACTCGATGACGGAAGCGGCGTGCTGCTGCTATCCGACATTTACGGCGCAACCCCCTGCAACATCGCGACCAAGCTGGTCGTTCCGGGCAGGGTGGAAGGGGTCGCAGGCGTCAACCTGCCCATGCTGGTGAGGGCGCTCACCTACTCGACCGAGTCCCTGGAGAAGGTCGTCGCGAAAGCCCTGAGCGGCGGAACGGAAGGAATTCTCCCATTCACCCAGGAATACAGGAATGCAGCAACTGGAAGTTGAAATCATAAACAAGCTGGGGCTGCACGCGCGTGCATCCGCCAAGCTGACCCAACTGGCGGGCAGATTCGAGAGCGAAGTATGGCTCTCCAGGAATTCCAGGCGCGTCAATGCGAAGAGCATCATGGGGGTCATGATGCTGGCCGCGAACAAGGGATCGAAAATCGTCATCGAAACCAGCGGGCCGGACGAGGCGCTCGCCATGGAGTCGCTCGTCTCTCTCATCGCGGATTATTTCGGGGAAGGCGAATGAGCTTCATACTCCAGGGAACGGGCGTATCCGGCGGAATCGCGATCGGCCGGGCCCAGCTCGCCTCGGCCGCCAGCCTGGAAGTTTCCCATTACACGATTCCCCACAAGGAAATCGCCGCCGAAATCGCACGCTACAAGGCTGCGGTTTCCGCTACTCGCGAGGAACTGGAAGCGCTCGCCGCTTCCCTTCCCGCCGACTCGCCAGCCGAATTCGGCGCTTTCCTCAATCTCCACCTCATGATCCTGGCCGATTCCAATCTTTCCGAAGTGCCCTGCCAGATCATCGAATCCCAGCATTGCAATGCGGAATGGGCGTTGAAGCAGCAGCTCACCGCGCTGCTTTCCCAGTTCGAAAGGATCGAGGACGCCTATCTGAGGGAGCGCAAGGCGGACGTGGTCCAGGTGGTGGAGAGGATCTTCAAGGTGCTGATGGGGCAGAAGTCAGCGCAGAACCGGGAACAGGGACGCATCCTGGTCGCACACGACTTGAGCCCGGCGGACGTGATTCTGCTCAAGGAGTCGCAGTATGCCGCATTCGTCACCGATCTGGGCGGCACCACTTCGCACACCGCGATCGTGGCGAGAAGCCTCAACATGCCCTGCATCGTGGGTTTGCACAATGCAAGAAGGCTGATCCGGGACAACGATCTGCTCATCATCGACGGATCGCGCGGTGCGGTGATCGTCGATCCGGACCGCGCCGTGCTGGCCGAATACAAGCTGCTTCAGGATCAGTGGGAACTCGAGAAACAGAAGCTCAAGAGGATACGCTCCACCCGTTCCACCACCCTGGACGGCACGACCATCCATCTGCATGCCAACATCGAGTTGCCGCAGGACATCAAGCAGGTGAGGGACAGCGGCGCGGGCGGAATCGGGCTTTTCAGGAGCGAATTCCTCTTCCTCAACCGGAATACCCTTCCTTCCGAGGACGAGCAGTTCGAGTTCTATCGCCAGGTGGTCCTCGACATGAAGGGTCTTCCTGTCACCATCCGCACGCTCGATCTGGGGGCGGACAAGCATCTTGCCGGAACCACCCGCTTGAGCGCGAATCCTGCCCTGGGCCTCAGGGCGATCCGGCTCTGTCTTGCCGAGCCGCAGATGTTCAGGACCCAGCTTCGCGCCATCCTGCGCGCTTCCCACTATGGCAGGTTGCGCATCCTGATCCCGATGCTTTCCAGCGCTTCCGAACTCAACCAGACGCTTGCCCTCATCGCGCAGGCGAAAGCCAGTCTGGATGCGGAGGACGTTCCCTACGACAGGGGAATCGAGGTCGGCGGCATGATCGAGGTGCCGGCCGCAGCGCTTGCGTTGCCGTCCCTCATGCAGAAGCTCGATTTTCTTTCCATCGGCACCAACGACCTCATCCAGTACACGCTTGCCATCGACCGCACCGACGACAGCGTCTCGCACCTGTACGACCCGCTGCATCCGGCCGTGCTGCATCTCGTCTCCCATGTGATTCGCAGCGCCAATCAGGCGGGGATTCCGGTTGCGGTCTGCGGCGAAATGGCAGGCGACGTGGAACTCACCCGCATGCTGCTGGGTTTCGGCCTCAGGGAATTTTCCATGCATCCGTCCAATCTGCTCCCGGTGAAGCAGCAGGTGCTAAAATCGAGCATCATGGAAATCACCTCGCTCACCCAGAAGATGCTGAAAACGGACGAACCGGATAAAATCCGGGCATTGCTCAACCGCCTAAACGCATGAACATGCACGATCCAAATTCCATAGGCATCGTAGAACCGCAGCGCGCCCGCTTCGAACGGCCCATCATCCTGAAAAGCGGCGTGGTGCTGGAGCATTACGAGCTGGTCTTTGAAACCTACGGCGAGCTCAATGCCGCAAGGTCCAACGCAGTGCTGATCTGCCATGCCCTGTCCGGCAATCATCATGTCGCGGGTTATCATTCCGACAATCCCAAATAGGCAGGATGGTGGAACAACATGATCGGCCCTGGAAAGCCCATCGACACCAACCGCTTCTTCGTGATCGGGGTCAACAATCTGGGCGGCTGCCATGGTTCGACCGGACCTTCGACTCTCGATCCCGCGACCGGGCAGCCTTACGGATCCGGTTTTCCGGTGGTGACCGTGGACGACTGGGTGGAATCCCAGGCGCGTCTCGCGGATCTGCTCGGCATCGACGAGTTCGCCGCAGTGATCGGGGGAAGCCTCGGCGGCATGCAGGCGATGCAGTGGGGCATCACGCATCCTTCCAGGGTGAAGCATGTGCTCGCCATCGCGAGCACTCCGAATCTCACCGTGCAGAACATCGCCTTCAACGATGTGGCGAGGCAGGCGATCCTGACCGATCCCGATTTTCACGGCGGCAATTTCTATGCGCACGGCGTGATTCCGAAGCGCGGCCTGCGTCTTGCCAGGATGCTCGGTCACATCACCTATCTTTCAGACGATTCGATGGCGAAGAAATTCGGCAGGGGACTCAAGAAGGGAACCTACAATTACGGATACGACGTCGAATTCGAGATCGAGTCCTACCTTCGCTATCAGGGGGACAAGTTCGCATCCCAGTTCGATGCCAACACCTATCTGCTGATGACCAAGGCGCTGGATTATTTCGATCCAGCCCATGCGCACGGAGGAGACCTCGCGCGCGCCTTCAATTCGGCCAAAAGCGATTTCCTGGTGGTTTCCTTCACTTCCGACTGGCGCTTCTCTCCTGCCCGCTCGCGCGAGATCGTGAAGGCGCTGCTCGACAACGAACTCAATGTCACCTATACGGAAATCACCTCGAGCTACGGGCACGATTCCTTCCTGATGGTGGACGATCATTATCATGGCGTGATGCGGGCCTACATGGAAAAGGTTGCAAGGGGAGTCGGCGCATGATCGAACCCAGCTTCATGCATGGCAAGGTTCGTTTCGACTACAAAACGATCGCGCAGTGGATCGCGCCAGGGAGCAAGGTGCTCGATCTCGGATGCGGAGACGGATCCCTGTTGCGCTATCTTGCCGAAACCCGTTCGGCGAGGGGATATGGCGTGGAAATCGACGACGCCAACATCCTCGCCTGCATCAGGAATTCGGTGAACGTGATCCAGAGCGACCTGGAATCGGGCCTTTCCGGTTTCGAATCCAAATCCTTCGATTACGTGATCCTCTCGCAAACCCTTCAGGCGATGAAAAACACCGAGAGCATCATCGGCGAAATGATCCGGGTAGGAAGGGAAGGGATCGTCACTTTCCCGAATTTCGGCTACTGGCAGAACCGTCTGCAGATCCTGAAAGGGCACATGCCGGTATCGGTCAACCTGCCCTACGAATGGTACGAATCTCCCAACATCCGGCTTTGCACCACCAGGGATTTCGAGAATTTCTGCTCGATGCACGGCGTGAACATACTCGACCGGGTGGTGATGCAGAACGGTTCCATCGTTTCCTTCCTGCCCAACCTGTTCGGTACGCTCGCCGTATTCCGTTTCACCAGGAGCGGTTGATTTGGCGGGCCGCCGTTCCCGGTTTTTCTGGGTTTCGCTGCTGTATTTCACTTCCGGTTTTCCGCTCGGCGTTTTCTACGACATTTTTCCGGTCTATTTCAGGCAGCAGGGAATCGATCTGAAAAGCATCGGTCTCATCAGCCTGCTCGGACTTTCCTGGACGCTGAAGTTTCTCTGGGCTCCCGCGATCGACCGTTTTCGCCATCACCGGATCTGGATGATGCTGATGGATTTGCTGATGGGGGGCGCGATGATTTCCTTCGCGGTCCATTCCGGCTTCGGTCCCTGGGTGTGGATGGGGATCGGCGCGCTCACCCTGTTTTCAGCCACCAACGACATCGCGATCGACGCCTACACGATCGAGCTTCTGGAAAAGGGGGAGATGGGGCTCGCCAACGGACTCAGGATCGGATTCTACCGGGTCGGCATGCTGGCTGCGGGCACGATCCTGATCCTGAGCGATGCCCTTTCCTGGAAAGGCGCTTTCCTGCTCGCTGCGCTGATCTTCTTCTGCGGAGCGGTTTTTTCCCTCATCGCGCCGAAAGAAAAGCCGAAAATCGCCCGGACGGAGGTTTCCCTTTTCATGGAATTGCGCTCGATGCTGGGAAGGCCGAAATTCTTCGCCACCATCTTGCTGTTCCTGCTCGGAACGGTGTGGCTCGCGGACAGGACGATCCATTTCTCCAGGGAAGTGCAGGGTTTCTGGCTGTACGCATTTTTCATCGCCCTTGTGCTGTTTTTTTCCTCGATGTTCCTGAAACAGGAGAAGATGCAGGATGCCGGAGAAGGGCCGATGTTCGGGGCGCTGCTTTCCATCCTGAATCGCCCGCGAATCTACCCGGTGCTCGCCTTCATCCTGCTCTACAAGCTCCCCGATTCGGCCATGGGATTCATGATCAAGCCTTTCTGGGTGGATTCGGGCTTTTCCGGTGCGGAAATCGGGCTGGTTTCGGTCAACATCGGTCTCGGCCTTTCGATCGCGGGCGGGCTTGCCGGAGGATGGGCGACCGACAGGCTGGGAATCTACCGCGCGCTCTGGATTCTCGGGCTTTTCCAGGGATTCGCCAATCTCGGCTACGTGATCGCGGCCTGGGTCATCCCGCACGGTGCGGGTCCCCTCGAGCTTTCGCACCGTCTGTTGATGTATGGCGCGAGCGCGATCGAATCCTTCAACGCAGGGCTGGGTACGGCGGCATTCCTGGCCTTTCTGATGGCGATCGTCGACAGGAAGAGGAGCGCCGCTGAATATGCGCTGTTTTCCTCGGTGTTCGCATTGTCGAGGTCTTTTGCAGGCTGGGCGGGGGGATTCGGCGCCGAGTCCATGGGCTATGCCTCCTATTTCCTGCTCACCCTTTTCATGATGTTTCCGGCCTATCTTTTTCTTCCCTGGGTGAAGAAAATGCTGGCCGACAGGGAGAATTGAATGCGTTTTGGTAGAAAAATATTCCGTTCCGTGCAGGAGGATGAAATCGATGTCAGCGAATCCTCGGGCGTGAGGACGCTGCATCTCGGCACTCCGGCGATCCAGAGCGCGATGCGGCTCTCGAAGCCGGATGCGCTGGAACTCGCCTATACCCGGGCGATGATGGCCTTTCTGCTGTTTCATCCGGATCCGGAGGAAATCCTGATGATCGGCCTCGGCGGGGGATCTCTCGCCAAGTTCGTGCATGCGAATCTGCCGAATGCGAAAACCGTCGTCGTCGAAATCAATCCGCGGATGGTCGGGGTGGCGCGCTCGATGTTCCAGCTTCCGGAAGACGACGAGCGGCTTTCCGTCTTGATCGACGACGGCGCGGCCTACCTTCCGGGAAGGAGCGCCTGCGCGGACATTCTCCTGCTCGACGCCTACGACGGGCGGGCGCAGCCCGATGCGATCACCAGGACCTCATTTTACCGGGAGATGCGCAATGCGCTGAAACCGCACGGCATCGCGGTCGTCAACCTGTGGGGAAGCGACAGCAATTTTTCCACCTATCTTTCCAGGATCGAGGAAGCTTTCGAAGGGCTCACGCTCTGCCTGCCCACCGAGAAGCACGGCAACATCATCGTTTTCGGCTTCAAACAGTTCGACGGGAATCCTTCCTGGAAAAATCTCAGGGAAGATGCGCGGGAACTCACCGCAAGATACGATCTGGATTTTCTGCTGTTCCTGGACGGATTCAGGAAAATGAACCGGTATACCGACAACAGGCTGATGATCATGTCACAATAGCATCATTCTCCTGTCACGAAATCATTGCATTGCTGGCGCATAGTTTCCCTGAAAGGGGATTGCGCCATGTTCAGAAACTGGTCGAGATACTATTTCCACGTAAGCTGGTTCATCCCGCTCTTTTTCTACAGCAAGGATGCCTGCGCCTGGGGAATTTTCACCCATGCCTATTTCGCGCAACTGCTGCTCTGGGGAATCCCGGTCACCGATCCGAAATTCCGCAATGCGATCCGGAAGTTTCCGGAACTGCTGGTCGCAGGCGCATTTCTTCCCGATCTTTCCCTGTTCGGCAGGCGCTCCGGAACCCGGGGATTCGACGATACCCATCACTGGGAAGCGGCGAGAAACATGCTCGACATGGCCGATTCCGACCAGGAAAGATCGATTGCGCTCGGATATTGCAGCCATCTTTTCGTGGACATCATCGCCCACAACCACTTCGTTCCCGCTCACGAGACGATGTGGCGCGATTGCGGGATGTATTCCCATGCATTCTGGGAATGGGCGATGGACGAACATGTCTCTTCCCATCTCTTCCAGCATCCCGATATCCTGATGAGGCGGCATCGGAAAACCCTTTCAGGGTATGCGGCAAGGGTGTTTGGCGAAAGCGAGGAAGCCGCTTCCCGCTCCCTCGAATATCTTGCCAACGGGGTGAGGGCATTGCGACTCGCCAGGGTCAACCGGATCTGTTATCTGGGCGCGCTGCGGCTCGATCCGAAGATCCGGATCGGCTTCAATTATTACCTCAAGGAAACTTCGGCCAGAATGGAACAGGTGAACCGGATCCGGGAAGGGGAGGCGCCCGCCTGGAATGCCGAGCTCCATTGCAGGGACCTCGCCAGGCTCACCCGGGAAAGGATGGAAGGATTCGAGCGCAAGGTGCTGCAGTACCGGATCCCGCTGCCCAGAAACCTGTTCGTTGCGGATCCTTTATAGCCAGACCAGGAATAAGTTCAGGATCCTGAGGAATCGGGAGGAGCAGTTCCTGCAGCAAAGGCTGCGGCTGAATGGAATGTTGCGCATCCATCTTGCCCGCTTGTCCCTCGTCAGCATGCCGTTCAGGCACTTCGGACAGAGATTTCTGGTGCCGATCGAAATCGTGTAGCGTGCGGAGGAACATTCCCCGGTATTGCGGATGGCTTCGTGGCTCGGGTTGCCGAAAATTTTCGAATACGCGGACACGAAAGCGCGGAAGCAGATCGAATGCTTGTGCTGTCTCGGAAGATTTTCGATCCGTATTTCCTGAATTTCCGGATCCTGTGTGTATGCGGTACCCATTTTTCCTTGGCGGATCGAAGCAAGCGGGAAGAAGCCTATTTTCTTTTCAGCAGGATGCAGCCAAACAGTTCGATGTGGCGGGCAGCGCATCGATTGCAGCGCAGGCTTTTACTCCACGGCAGGAGACGCATCCAGATTCTGCGCCGAATCCTGGAGAATTCCCTGCCCCTGCATTGACGGCAAGGCTCCCGGAATCTGAAATCCATCTCCTTGAGAACCATTCTAGCAATCGGCGGCCGGATTTTCCAGAATCAGAACGAAATCCTGGCGATGAAGTAGCCGATCGCAGCGCCGGCCAGGACGTCGCTCGGGTAATGCAGTCCGAGCACCATTCTCGAAATGGCAACGAGGAAGGTGAAGGGAAGGACGATCCAGGCGAGTTCCGGATAATAGGCCGTTGCGACCGTGCTGAATGCGACCGCATGCAGGGTGTGCCCGGAAGGGAAGCTGAAACGGTCGAGCGGTGCGGCGATGCATGCGATGTCCGGGTTCACCTGGTAGGGTCTGGGTCTGGAAGTCTTTTTCTTCAGCCACTTGTAGACCAGGGTGGAGGCGCCTCCTGCCAGCAGCATGTGCACCACCGGAATCACGGCCTGCACGCCTTCGAATGCGAGCAGCGCGATCATCAGCACATACCAGAAGATGCCGTCTCCCAGCCGGCTCACCGCCCGGAACAGGCTGCGGATCCATCGGTACTGGCTGATATGGTTGAACCGGATGCAGAGCGACAAATCCAGATGACTGATGTGCCTGTACATGATCACCTCCCCATGACTTTGAACAATACCTCCTCGAACCGGCGATTCACGATTTCCAGATCGAGGGATTCGACCACCATTCTCGCCTTCTTGCCGAGATCCGCGATCAGATTGGGCTCGTTGGCGAGTTCAACTGCGATCCTCATGAATTCCGAGCTGCTTCCGGGCGGCGCGAGCAATCCGCTGTCGCCATGCCTTGCATGCCGGGATGCGGCTGCATAATCGAAAGCAACCACGGCGAGCCCGCTTGCCATGGCTTCGACGACCACGTTGCCGAAGGTTTCGGTGAGGCTGGGAAAAAGGAAGATGTCTGCAGATGCATAATGGATCGCGAGTTCTTCCCCGGTCAGCATGCCGGTGAAGACATATTCAGGGTGGGAAGATTCGAGCCTTTTTCTTTCCGGACCGTCTCCCACCATCACGAATTTGAGGGCGGGCTGTGCCGCGCGCATCCTTTCCACGGTCTGCACCAGAAGATCGAGGTTCTTTTCCGGGGCAAGCCTGCCGACATGGATCGCCACCGGCTGGGCGAGTCCCGCGCCCCATTTCCTGCGGAGTTCCGCGCTTCTTTTCGCGGGGTGGAAGCGCTTCGCGTCCACGCCCCGCTCGACGATCTCGAGATTTTTGATGCCGATCCCTTCCAGGGATTGCGCCATCTTTTCGGTGGAAACGATGGTGCAATTGGCGCGGTTGTGGAAATGTCTCAGGTATCCCGTGATCGGCCCCTTCAGCCAGCCAACCCCGTAATGCCTGCTGTAGTTGTGAAAATTGGTGTGGAATTCGGTGGAGACCGGGATGCCGAGGCGCCTTGCGGTCCTGAGCGCGGACCATCCGAGCGGCCCTTCCGTGGATATGTGCACGATGTCCGGACGGCGGATCTTCCAGGATTTCTCGAGCGCTGCGCCGCCGGGGAGTCCCATTTTCAATCCGTCGTAATTGGGAATCGGGAATCCTTCCCTCAGGATTTCCTCGATTTGCCCGTTCTGCGGCAGATCCTTTTCATCCTGCCTCACCCTGACGAGCTGGACGCTGTGATTTTTCTGCAGGCCATGCACCACCCGCTCGACCGTGAGCGCCACCCCGTTGATTTCGGGCGGGTAGGTTTCCGTGACCACTGAGATCCTGAGCGATGTGTTTTCCATGGAAACACATGCTGAATCACCAACAAGAAAAATTCGTGAAGTTAAATTGACCGTTTCGTGACAGTCAGCCGAAAATCACCAGCAGCCAGGTGGCCGCGACGTTGACGAGGCTTGCGAAAACCGCGGCGCTGCCGATGTCCTTGGCCCTTTTCGCGAGATGATGGTTTTCCAGGGAGATCCTGTCGACGGTCGCCTCGATACCCGAATTGAGCAGTTCGACGATGAGCACGAGCAGCACGCTGAAGACGAGCAGCGCCTTTTCGAATCCGGAAAGATGCAGCAGCAGCGCGGTCGGAATCAGCGCGATGGCGAGGAACACTTCCTGGCGGAATGCATCCTCGTTCCTGAATGCGGCCGAGAATCCATCCAGGGAATAATGGAATGCGTTCCAGAGTCTTTTCAGGCCGGTTTTTCCCTTGTAAGGTGATTCCATTTTCAGCTCATGAGGTTGGATTGGATGAAAACGTCTGCGCCGCAGGAGGGATCGACTTTCGCTGCAGGAATCGGTTTTCCGCTTCGCCAGTCGGAAACCGCATTGCGCTTGGATTCGCCTGCGACGAGAAAGAAAAGGTTTCTGGTTTTCGCGAGCCTCGATGCCCCGAGAGAGATCCTCGATGCAGGCGCTTTCGGCGCATTCAGGACGGCAATCGCATCTTCACCGTCATGGACATTTCCCGGAAAAAGGCTCGCGGTATGGCCGTCTTCCCCCAGTCCGAGCAGCACCAGATCGAATTCCGGGACATTTTCGAGGAGTTTCGAATAGGCGGCAGCGCCTTCGACAGGGCCGAGTTCAGCCGGGATGATGTGGAGGTTCGATTCGGGGATGGATACGCGGGAGAGCCAGGAATCGAGCGCCATTTTGCTGTTTCTATACGGATGATCCCTTGGCAGGCAGCGCTCGTCTCCGAAATAGACCTGCCATCGATCCCAGTTGCTGTTCCCTTGCGCAAGGCGCAGGTAGAGGGCGCGAGGGGTGGATCCTCCCGCCAGAACGATCCTGAAAATGCCTCTTTCCGCAATGGCGTTTTCCTCGATCGCAAGGATCCGCTTCCCGACCTCGGCATTCATGGATTCTTCCGATTCGAATTGATGCCAGCGCGTCATTTGCCTTTATCCGGGTCCGGTTTACGACCGAGCGACTATAACATAAACTAGCCCGCACCAATCAAGAGGAGGCTCGGCATGAAGATCGCGATGATAGGACTCGGGAAGATGGGCGGCAACATGGCAAGAAGGCTGCTCCGTGGCGGAATCGGGGTGGTGGGGTTCGACCGCTCGAAGGAGGTGGTGGATTCCCTGGCGGGTGAAGGAATGATCGCAGCGGATTCGGTCGAAGATGCGGTATCGAAGCTCGATTCGCCGAAAGTGGTCTGGATCATGCTGCCGAGCGGAGAGATCACGGAAAACCAGATTTCCGGGCTTTCCGGGCTCCTTTCCGCAGGAGACATCGTCATCGACGGCGGAAATTCCAATTACCGCGAAAGCATGCGGCGCGGCGCGATGCTCGCAGAAAAGGGCATCGGCTTCATGGATGCGGGCACTTCGGGCGGAGTCTGGGGGCTCGAAAACGGTTACTGCATGATGGTGGGTGCGGAACCGCAAGTCGCTTCGATTGTCGAACCGGTACTGAAAGTGCTGGCGCCTTCAAGGGATGCGGGATGGGCGCATGTCGGGCCGGTCGGCTCCGGGCATTTCGTCAAGATGGTACACAACGGCATCGAATACGGCATGATGCAGGCCTTCGCGGAAGGCTTTTCCATCATGGAGGCGAAAAAGGAATTCGATCTGGATCTGGCGCAGATCAGCGAATTGTGGCGGCATTCCTCGGTGGTGAGAAGCTGGCTGCTCGATCTGGCTGCCGAAGGACTGAAGGCCGACAGCAGGCTGGAAAACATCGCCCCCTATGTTTCCGATTCGGGGGAGGGCAGATGGACGGTGGTCGAATCGGTGGAGCTCGGCGTCGCAGCCCCGGTTCTTTCGCTCGCTTTGCAGATGCGCTTCCAGAGCCAGGACGCGGAAGGATACGGATTCAGGCTGCTTTCCATGATGAGGAATGCTTTCGGCGGACATGCCATGAAGGAGAAGAATTGAAGAACACGGAACCCTGTACGCTGGTCATTTTCGGGGCGGGAGGAAATCTCTCCAGGAAAAAGCTGATCCCCGCCCTTTTTCAGCTGGAAAGATCAGGCCGGCTCCCGGAAAAGATGTCCATCCTCGCCTCCAGTCTGGACGACTGGGATCGGGAAGCCTGGCTGGAAGAAGTATCGAAGATGCTGGTTGCCAAGTATCCGAACGGGCTGGACGAGGCTGCTTTCGAACGCTTCAGGACGAGGCTCCATTATCACAGGAGCAGCCTGGACGATCCGGAAGCCTACCACAAGCTGAAGAAAAGGCTGGAAGAGGCTCCAGAATTTCCTTCCAATATCGTTTTCTACATGGCGGTCCGCCCATCCGAGTTTCCCAATCTCATCGAGAAGCTCGCCCATGTCGATCTTCTGAGCCAGAAGGCGGGATGGAGAAGGGTCGTCATCGAGAAGCCTTTCGGATACGACCTCCTGAGCGCGCAGACCTTGCAGAAGCACCTTTCGAAATACCTGGAAGAGCCGCAGATCTACCGCATCGACCACTATCTCGGCAAGGGAACGGTGCAGAACGTGATGGTGTTCCGCTTCGCCAATCTGCTGCTCGAGCCGATGTGGAACCGCCATTACATCGATCATGTGCAGATCACCCATTCGGAGACGCTGGGCATCGAGGGAAGGGCGGACTACTACGAAGGGGCGGGCGCGCTCCGGGACATGATCCAGAGCCATCTGCTGCAACTCCTCACCATCGTCGCCATGGAACCGCCGGTCTCGATTTCCGCCGAGCATCTCCGGGACGAAAAGGTGAAGGTATTGAAGGCGATCCGTCCCATTCCGCAAAATGCGGTGCATGCGCACGCCTTCAGGGGGCAGTACGAGGGCGGCATCATGGACGGCAAGGCGGTCCCGGGATATCTGGAAGAGCCCGGGGTGGCGCCGGGAAGCACCACCGAAACCTATGCCGCATTGAAGCTTTTCGTCGACAACTGGCGCTGGATGGGGGTTCCCTTCTATCTCAGGACCGGAAAGCGTCTTGCCGAGAACAGTTCTGCGATCTGCGTGCGCTTCAAGGCCCCTCCTCAGGACCTGCTGCGCCAGACCAGGCGCGAGCCTCCCAAACCCAACTGGATTCTGCTCGGCATCCAGCCGAGCGATTGCCTCAGGATGGAAGTGCAGGTGAAAGTGCCCGGGCTCGATCTCCATACCAGGACCATCAGCCTCGATGCGACCTACCGGAAGGGGGACGATCAGGATTACGACGCCTACGAGGGATTGCTGCTCGACGTGATGAATGGAGACCATTCACTGTTTTTGCGCTACGATGAGGTGGAATGGGCATGGAAGACGGTGGATCCGATCCTCAAAGTGTGGTCGATGGAGCGCGAATTCATCAACACCTACCCTGCAGGAACCTGGGGACCCCGCGGTACTTACCGCCTTTTCGATCGGGATGACCAGTTCTGGCGGCATTCCCTCGACATCGACGGAGGGGAGTTGCGGGCTTTCTGAATCCGGGAAACTGGCATGATGCGCGCAATTGCCCTAGAATGGTATATATAGTTTATATGGTTTGTGGGGTGGATCGTGAAATACGAGGAAGCTGCACTTTACTGGAATTCCAGGATGGAGGCGAAGAAGCCGGAGCGCTTCTATCTCGCCGCCGTGAGATATTCCATGGTGAAGGAAGAGCTCGCCACCCTCGAGCAGGCCGGACTCATCGACGATACCGAATCCGCGAGATTGCGCAGGAAGTTCATGGACGAGCGCCCCGGACTCGAGGAAGCGCTGAACGGTCTGTTTCCGGAGCATCGATGAGGGTTGCTGCAATCCAGATGATTTCCGGTCCGGTCGTGGCCGAAAACCTGAAGGAAGCGGCTCGCCTCGTCGCGATGGCTGCGGAGCAGGGCGCGGTGCTCGCCGTCCTTCCGGAATATTTTCCCATGATCGGCGCTTCCGAAGAAGACCGACTCATGGCCAGGGAGCCCGAAGGAGAAGGCCCGATTCAGGATTTTCTTTCTTCCCTTGCCAGGGAGCACAGCATCTGGCTGGTGGGGGGCTCCCTGCCGACTTATGCAAATCATCCCGGAAAATCCAGGAACACCTGCTTCGTTTTCGATTCCGAAGGTATTCGGCGCGCAAGATACGACAAGATCCATCTCTTCGGCTTCGAGCATGGATCGGAGCGCTACGACGAAGGGCAAACCATCGAGGCGGGCGAATCCTTCAGCGTATGCGAAACTCCTTACGGCAGGATGGGGATCGCCATCTGCTACGATCTCCGGTTCCCGGAGCTTTTCAGGAAAATGGGTGAGGTCGATTTCATCGTCGTTCCCGCTGCTTTCACCGAAACCACGGGGCAAGCCCATTGGGAGCTGCTGATCCGGGCCCGCGCGGTCGAGAACCAGTGCCATGTGATCGCTTCCGCACAGGGAGGGGGACATCCCACTGGCAGAAGAACCTTCGGCAACAGCATGATCGTCGATCCATGGGGAGAGATCATGGCCAGGATCGAAAAGGGTCCCGGCGTCGTGGTCGCGGAAATGGATCCTTCCAGGACGCAAGCGGTGAGAAATAGCCTTCCCGCATTGCGGCACAGGAAGTTCGTGGCTTGACGGAAACTTCATTCTCGTGTGAAATAGTATAATTATTTTGTCGACTATTATGGAGAATGAAATGGAACTGCCTGCAAGGGATGGGGACGGGTATCTCGCCGACATGAATGTCTGGACTCCCGAGATCGGGCGCGCCATGGCGGAAGCGGACGGATATGAGCTGGACGACGCGAAGTGGGCGCATATCCTGAAAGCGAGGGAATATTTCGAGGATTTCGGAACGGTGCCGCCGATCCGCAAATTCGCGAAATATGTCGAGGAAGACCAGAAGGAAATCTTCGAACGCTGGATGACGGGACCGATGAAGCCCATCACCAAATACGGCGGACTGCCCAAGCCAACCGGTTGCGTGTAGCCGATGCATCGTCCCGAATTGGCCCTTGAACTGCATTTCGCAGGAGATCCGGAAGGCGCGGAACAGATCCTGGATTCGATTCTGGAACGGAATCCGCAGGATGCCGAATGCCTGCATGTGCTCGGCCTTCTGAAACATCGCAAAGGCGAGGACGGGATTTCGCTGGTCCGCGCCTCCATTGCGGCTCATCCGGAACGCGCGCCATGGCGCAACGATCTCGGAAACATGCTTTGCGAGATCGGGGATGCGGAGTCCGCAGCTGCGGCCTTCCTCGATGCGATCGAACTCGATCCAGGCAACCCCCTCTACTGGAACAATCTCGGCGCCTGCCTCGAAGCGCTGGGAAAACCGGCTGAAGCCGAACAGTCCTTCCGGCAATCGATCGCAATTTGCCCTGAATTTCGCGATGCGCTTTCCAATCTCGGCAACCTGCTCGATGCCCGGGGCAGGGAAATCGAAGCTTCGGAATTTCACTGCCGGGCCTATGTGCTTCCCCCTCACGACGGAAAGCCGAAGGAGATGCTCGGAATCGCCTATTACCGGCTCGGCAGGATTGCGGATGCGGCGAGCGTCTACCGGAGCTGGATGGAGGAAGAGCCTGAAAACCCCGTCCCGCGCCACCTGCATGCATCCTGCGCGGATGCTGCGCCTTCCAGGGCTTCGGACGAATACATCGAAAAGGCTTTCGACGATCTTTCTGGAAAATTCGACGACCAGCTCGCAGGACTTTCCTACAATGCGCCTTCCCTGATCGGCGAATTGCTGGCCGGAATGCTCGCCCCGGACCGGAAATACGAAATTCTCGATGCAGGATGCGGAACCGGGCTCTGCGCAAGTCGGCTCAAGCCCCATGCATCGACCCTCGTCGGCGTCGATCTTTCTTCCGGAATGCTGGAATTGGCGGAAAAAAGGGGCTGTTACGATGTCCTGATCAAGGCCGAGCTCGCCTCCCATCTTTTCACGCAGCAGGAACGATACGATCTCGTCGTCGCTGCCGACACCCTGATCTATTTCGGCGATCTTTCCGTGGTCTCCTCGAATGCGAAGCGCGCGCTCCGTCCGGGCGGCTGCTTCGTGTTCACCCTGGAGGAATCGGACAATCCTTTCGGCTGGATGATCCAGCCGAGCGGGCGCTATGCGCACGGCAGCGAATATGTCCGCTCCGTGCTGCGTTCTGCCGGATTCGCTTCGGTTTCGATCCAATCCCGCATCATGCGCCACGAATTCGGCAATCCCCTTCCATTCCTGCTCGTTGCAGCATCCTGAGGTTCGATTCTTTTGCTATACTGGAATCAACATTAGAAACTGCTTATTAATGGGAGGAATCATGAAAGCGAATGTGGGTGGGGTCGACAAGGCCGTACGGATCGTGGCGGGAATCGCATTGCTGAGCCTGTTTTTCCTGCTCGATGGAAGCATGAAGTATCTCGGCCTGATCGGAATCGTTCCGATCGCGACCGCGCTGATCGGATGGTGCCCGCTTTATACCTTGCTCGGGATCAGCACCTGTCCCCTCAAGAAATAGTCATTTCCCTGCACCGCCGTGCTCCAGGATGTATTCCAGGAGCGCTGCGGCGTTGTTGTGTTCCCGGTCGCTCGCCGCATAGATCAGGGTGATTTTCCGATCCGACCCGACGAGAAGCAGGAGTTCCCGTGCAGCGCCTGAATGTTCCAGTTCCGCGAAATAGCGGCTCCTGAATTCTTCCCAGCGGGCAGGATCGTGTCCGAACCACTTGCGCAATTCCGGGCTCGGCGCGACTTCCTTCATCCAGAGGTCGATTTTCTCCCTTTTCATGCCGCGCGGCCAGAGCCTGTCGACCAGGATCCTGAGTCCGTCCTCCGCATCGGGTTCGTCCCATGCCCGCTTCATCCGGATCATTTCGATTCCAGTGCGGCGCGTTCCGCCGCTTGCGAATTCATCACGATGATGCTGATCCTGCGGTTGATCGGGTCGAGTGGATCTTCCTTGTCGAGCGGCACCGCGGAGGCGAGCCCGATCACGCGCAGCACCTTGTCCGGATCCATTCCGCCAGAAACCAGCGCGCGCCTCGCAGCATTCGCCCGATCCAGCGAAAGGTCCCAGTTGTTGTAATTCCTTTCGCTCCCCTGATACGGCCTGGCATCGGTATGCCCGGACAGGCTGATCTTGTAGGGAACCTCGTTCAGCGTATTGCCGATTTCCTTCAGGATGGCGAGCGCATAAGGCTGCAGCACGGTGCTCCCCAGGTCGAACATGGGGCGGTTCTGCTGGTCGACGATCTGGATGCGCAGGCCCTGCGCGGTGATGTCGATGAGAAGCTGCTGTTTGAATTTGTTCATGTCCGGATTCGAATCGATGACCTTCTCCAGATTCTGCTTCAATTGCTCGAGCTTCTTCATCTCCTGTTTCTTGATGAGCATTTCCGCGCTTTCCAGATTCATAGGCGTTTTCGCGGTCTGTCCATGCTTTTTGGTGAGATCGGTTCCTGCGCCTTTCAGGGTTAGCGGCGAGGTGGTCATTTCCTGGCTTTTTCCTCCGAACAGGGCAACGGACAAGGGGGTGCTGAAATATTCCGCGATCTGCTGCAGATCCTTCTGCGAGGTGCTGCTGATGAGCCACATCAGCAGGAAGAACGCCATCATGGCCGTGACGAAATCGGCGTAGGCGATTTTCCACACTCCGCTCGGCTGGCTATCCTCCTCGCGGATGATCCTGACGACGATTCTGGGCTTGACGCCCTTGCTCGATTTCACGTTCCGAACACCCTGATTGAAAGGAGAGGGGGTCCGGATTCATCCCCTGGAATGAAAGGGCCGCCTCCCCAGGCCCGGAAGATCCGCATGACCCGCCTTGCGACGGGTCTGCCCTTGCAGGCGCTGAACCAAACGCATGTCGTAGAATTTAGTCGATGAGTTGGGAAGGGTCAAGCTTCTGTTTCGAATGGTCCGCGCCCAGCATCATGTACATGGAAGGGACGACGAACAGGGTGAACAGCGTTCCGATCGCGATCCCCGTCAGGATGACGAGGCCCATGTTGAAGCGGCCTGCAGCGCCCGCGCCGCTTGCCATGACCAGCGGCAGCACGCCCAGCACCATGGCGGCAGTGGTCATCAGGATCGGGCGAAGACGGATCGATGCGCCCATCTCGATGGCTTCCCGCTTGCTTCTTCCCTGGCGCTGCAATTCATTTGCGAACTGCACGATGAGAATGCCGTGCTTGCTGATGAGGCCGATCAGCGTCACGAGGCCCACTTCCGTGTAGATGTTGAGACTGGCCTTGCCGATGCCGAGCGCGATGAAAATCATCGCGCCGCAGATCGACATCGGTACGCTGACCAGCACGATGAAGGGATCGCGGAAGCTTTCGAACTGTGCGGAAAGCGCGAGGAAAATGATGATGATGGCAAAACCGAAAGTGAAGAGAAGCGCGGAGGATTCCGTCTCGAACTGGCGCGACTGTCCTGCGTAATCGACACTGTATCCGACAGGCAGCGTCTCTTTCGCGATCTTCTGCATGGTGGCGAGCGCATCCCCAAGGGTGACGCCGGGCATCGGAACGCCGGAAATGGTCGCGGAATTGAGCTGCTGGAAGTGGTTCAGCGTCTCGGGCACCACGGTCGTTTCGAGCTTCGCCACGGTCGACAACGGGAAAGTGTCTCCTGCCGAGTTCTTGATGTAATAATTCTCGAGCTGTTCCGCATTCAGGCGCTTTTCCTGCATCACTTCAGGAATCACCTTGTAGGAGCGTCCACCCAGGCTGAAGTAGTTGACGTAACTCTCACCCAGCATGGCATTCAGGCTGCTTCCGATGTCCTTCATGGAAAGGCCGAGCTGCGCGGTCTTTTCGCGATTGATGACCACGCTGGTTTGCGGCTTGTCGATCTTGAGGTCGTTGTCGACGAAAATGAACATGCCGCTCGCCTGCGCCTTTTTCATCATTTCCTGCGCAACCAGATCGAGCTTGTCATACGAATCGGTGGTCCCGATCACGAACTGCATGGGTAGTCCCCTGCCGCCACCGGGAAGCGGTGGGCGCTGGAATACCGCAGCGCGAACGCCGGCGATTCCATTGAGCTTTTGCTGGATCTCGGGCATGAGGTCCATGGTGCTGCGGGATCTCTCGTCCCAGGGCTTGAACACCATTCCTGCGATGCCGGTGTTGAGCCCGTTGATGCCGTCCAGCTGGAACACATGGTCGGTTTCAGGATAGGAGGAAAACACCTTGTAGACCTGCCTGGAATTCATCTGGGTCTGCTTGAGGGTCGCATCCGGGGATGCGGTGAGCATCGAGATCAGCACGCCCTGGTCTTCCTGGGGGGCGAGCTCGGACTTCGAGGTCTTGTACAGGAATCCGATTCCCGCGAGCACCATCACGGCGAACACGGCGACTACCGGAAGGCTGTCTAGCACGCCGTGCAGCCTTTTCTGATATCCCGATCTCAGCTTGCCGAACACCTTGTCGATGCTCTGCACGAGACGGCTTTCCGCATTGTGATCCTTGAGAAACTTCGAGCACATCATGGGAGAGAGCGTGAGCGCGATGATCGCGGAGACCGTCACCGATCCTGCCAGCGTGAAAGCGAATTCGGTGAAAAGCGCGCCGGTCAGTCCGCCCATGAAGCCGATCGGGATATAGACTGCGACCAGCACGATGGTCATGGCGAAAATCGGTCCCACCAGTTCCTTTCCGCTCATGAGCGCCGCCTTGAAAGGCGACAATCCCTCTTCCATGTGGCGGTTCACGTTCTCCACCACGATGATGGCGTCGTCCACCACCAGCCCGATGGCGAGCACCAGGGCGAGCAGGGTGAGCAGGTTGATGGTGTAGCCCAGCGCCAGCATGATGAAGAAAGTGCCGATGAGCGACAGCGGCATGGCGATCACCGGAATCACCACCGAACGCAACGATCCTAGGAAGATGAAGATGACCAGGGTCACGATGAGCAAAGTCTTGACCAGGGTATCGATGACCTCGTGGATCGAACTGTTCACGAACTTGGTCGAATCGTACACGATCTTGGCCTGAAGCCCGGAAGGCAGGGCTTCCTGGACCGAAGGAAAGGCCTTGCGGATGCCTGCGCTCACCGAGAGCAGGTTGGCGGAGGGCGCCACCTTGATGCCGATGTAGACGGCGGTGTCCCCATCGAATCCGACCGCAGTGTCATAATCTTCCGAGCCGAGCGTCACGCGGGCGACGTCGCCGAGATGAACGTTCGCGCCGTTTTGCGAACGGATGACGAGGTTCCTGAATTCCTCGATGCTGTGCAGGCCGGTGTTGGCGGTGAGGTTCACCGTCACCATCTGGCCCTGGGTGCGTCCGACAGCGGAAATGAAGTCGTTATTGGCAAGCGCCGTGCTGACTTCGGCCGGAGTGACGTGGAAGGCTGCGAGCTTCACCGGATCGAGCCATGCGCGCATCGCGAACTGACGCTTTCCGAGAATTTCTGCGGTCTGCACCCCTTCCACGGTCTGCAGCTTGGGCTGCACCACCCGGATCAGGTAATCGGTGATCTGGTTGGTGGAGAGCATCTTGCTGGAAAAGCCGATGTACATCGCATCGATGGTGTCGCCGATCGCGACCGAGATGACCGGCTGTTGCGTTCCGGGAGGAAGCTGGTTCAGCACCGAATTCACCTGGGTGTTGATTTCGGTGAGCGCCTTGTTGTAGTCGTAGTTGAGGCGCAAGGTCGCCTGGATGGTGCTCGCGCTCAGCGTGCTGGTGGAAGTGAGATAATCGATTCCGTTCGCCTGGGCGATGGCGTTTTCCAGCGGGGTCGTGATGAAGCCCGCAACCAGCTTTGGATCCGCGCCGGAATAGACCGTGGTGACGGTCACCACCGCATCCTGCGTTTCGGGGAACTGGCGTACCGAGAGCTGCGAGAAGGAACGCAGTCCCATCACCAGGATGAGGAGGCTGAGCACAGTGGCGAGCACCGGTCTCCGGATGAAGATGTCGGTGAAGTTCATGGGTGGCCCTTACTCGTCGACCGGTTTCGGGGCAGGATCGTTGCTCGGCGAGATCCTGTTGTCGATTTTCACGCTCGCGCCGTTCCTGAGCTTGAGCTGGCCGCTGGTGACGACCATTTCACCCTGCCTGATTCCGGAAAGGATGGCGACCTGGTCTCCTCTGGTGGGCCCGGTCTTGATGAAACTCTGCCTCGCCACCAGCATCTTCTTGCCGTCCTTTTCCTGCTCGTCGACGATGAATGCGGTCGCCCCGTAGGGATTGAAGGAGACGGCAGTCTGGGGAAGGGTGATGTAGTTTTCAGTCACGCCTGCATCGATCTCGACCGATGCGTACATGCCGGGCAGCAACTGGTGCCTGGGATTGGGAATCAGCGCTTCCACCTGCACGTTCCTCGTCGCGGCATCCACTTTGGGATCGATGGTGCTGATCCTTCCTTCATACCTGCTTCCTGCGAAGCTGTCTGAAGTGACGATCACCTTCTGCCCTTTTTTGAGCCTGGCCACATCCCTTTCAGGCAGGGAGAAGTCGACGTAGACCGGATCGAGATCCTGCAGGGTCACGATCTTGTCTCCGGCATTGATGTACTGGCCGGGCTGGATCGTGGAGATGCCCAGATGGCCCGAGAAGGGCGCGCTGATCGTCTTCTTCGCCACCACCGCGCGCTGCTCTTCGGCCTGCGCGCGTTTCGCTTTCAGGTCGGCAGCATCCACGTCGAGCTGCGCCTGACTGATGGCCTGGGCGGAAAACTGCTGTTTGTCGCGCTGGTAGACGCTATCGGCGAGATCTGCGGAGGCTTGCAGGGAATGCAGCAGCGCAACGTCCGGATCTGCATTCAGTTGCACCAGCAGATCGCCTTTTTTCACATCCTGACCGGATTTGACCGCAACGATCCGCACCTGTCCTGCGATTTCGCTGGAGACGTCCACGCCTTTTGCAGCCCTCAGGGTACCGATCGACTTCAGGGCCGGTTGCCAGGGCTGCAGATCCGCCTTCATGGCCGTGATGGTCATCGCCTGAAACCGGTTCGCTCCCATGTACTTCTTGATCATTTTCGCCTTGAAGGTCTGGAAGCCGAATATGCCCCCGAACAGCACGCCAAGGCTGGCCAGCATGATGATCATTCTCTTAGTCATCGGATACTTCTCCGTTATTGGGTTGATTCCACCATCCGCCACCGAGCGCCTGCAACAGCGCAGCCGAGTCGGAATACCGCGCGGCGCGCGCCGCGATCGCCGAAATTCTGTCCTGCTGGTACTGGTTGCGGGCGGCGAGCAGGGTGAGGTAGCTTGCCGCGCCGAGCCTGAACTGCTTCTCCGCGAGGTCCATCGCTTCCTTCGAACTGGCTTCCGCTTCGCTTTTCGCGGCGAGGGTTCTTGCGTCCGAATCTAGCGCGTTCAGGGTGTCGGCGACGTTCTGGAACGACTGCAGCACGGTGGTTTTGTATTGAGCGAAAGCCTGGTCATAGGCTGCCACTGCGGCGCGCTTCTGCGCCTTCAGCGATCCGGCATGGAAAATCGGCTGGGTGATGCCGCTGGCGAGGCTCCAGATGTCGGTATTGTTGGTGAAAAGGGAGGAGGATGAGATCGACTCCGTTCCGACATTCGCGGAAAGCGTGATTTGCGGATAGAGGTTGGCGGTCGCCACGCCGACCTGCGCGCTCGCGGAATGCAGCAGCGCTTCCGCAGCCAGGATGTCCGGGCGCTGCCTCACCAGTTTCGAAGGGATCGACAGCGGCAGTTTTTGCGGAAGATGCAGGTCTTCCAGGGTAATCTCGGGGAGGTTCGCCTTGCCCGGGGTTTTTCCCACATACACGGCAAGCTGGTGGCGAACCTTCGCCAGGCTCTGCTCGAGCGGCGGCAGGGAGGCTCTTGCCTGCGCGAGCTGGCTCTTCTGCAACAGAAGCTGGGATTTCGGAATCGCCCCGAGCGCATACTGGCGCTCCACGATTGCTAGCTGGTGTTCCGTGGCGGAAATGATTTCCCGGGTTGCGCGGATCTGTTCCCTGAGCGAGGCTTCCGCAACCGCTGCGGTCACCACGTTCGCAGTCAGGGCGAGATAGGCGCCCTTCAACTGATATCTCTGGTAATCGACCTGCGCGCCCTGCGCTTCGATGGTCCTGCGCAATCCGCCGAAGAGGTCGATGCCATAGGAAACCTTGACCGAAGCATTGTACAGGCTGAACACGGTGGGCGGGGCGGTCCCTCCGAAAGCGGCGGGGGAGAATCTCTGGCGCTGCGCACCGAGGGCGAGGTCTGCCTGGGGAAGTTCGAATCCGAGATCGGATGCGAGGGTCTCCTGAGCCTGTTTCAGCGTCGCTTTTGCGGCATCGATGGAAGGGCTTCCGGCAATGGACGCCTTCACCAGTTCGTCGAGTTTTTTGGAGCGGAACAGGGTCCACCATTGTCCGGGGATTTTTTGTTCCGCAGAGAAATGCTGGGCCAGTCCTTCCGCAGCAGCCGTTTTCTTCGGCATTTCCTTTTCAGTGTAACGCTGGTCTCCCGGAGCGGGAGGGCGCTTGAAGTCGGGCCCCACCGCGCAGCCCGCGAGCAGCATGGCAAGGAACAGGACGGAACGATTCGGCTGGAAACTCATTTATGCATCCTTGTAACATGCCAGAACGTTGAACGCGCCGAGTGCGTTCAGCACGCGCTCGAATGCATCCAGATCCAACCCCTTGAGCGAAGATGCGACCTCTTCGAGAAGGTTTGCAATCATTTTTGCGCCCGCAATCTGCTTCTCCAGACCGAGTTCCGTGATGCCCGCGCGAACGGTCCTCCGGTCCGCAGGATCCTCGCTCCTTTCCACCAGGCCGTCGGCTTCCAGCCTGTCCACCAGTTGGGTGATGTTGGAGCGGACGCAGGTGAGGCGCTCCGCGAGCTCCCCCAGGCTCAGCGAGGAGCCGGCCTGGACGAGCTTGGAGAGCGCGCCGAATTTCGGTCCGGTGAGTCCGACCGGCGCGAGCGCTTCCTCGTAGCGCTTTTCAAGGCCGTGCGCAGTGCCGACCAGGAGATGGACGAGTCTGTCGGTCGGCCTTTCGCTGCCGAGATTGGGGATGATTTTGTTCATATATGAATAATGCTGGCATAAACAAAATCTGTCAAGGATGAATTGTAAATATGGAAATCCGTATCAATCGGTAACGCCCGGTTACGCAAAAGATACGGATGGTTCGGGAGGGGGAGGGTCAGGTTCTCACGCAATCGACGAAGTAGTGGATTTCTCCGTCGATTTCTTCCTCGACGAGGCCGTGGATGTCGGTCTCGAATCCGGGGAACTTGCGGTTGAATTCGCGGGCGAAGCGCAGGTATTGCACGATGGTCCGGTTGAAACGCTCCCCCGGGATCAGGAGCGGAATTCCGGGCGGGTAGGGGGTGAGCAGGATGCTGGTGATCCTGCCTTCCAGATCGTCGATGCCCACCCGCTCGATCTCACGATGCGCCATTCTGGCATAGGCGTCGGCCGGTTTCATCGCGGGAACCATGTCCGAGAGATACATCTCGGTGGTGAGCCTTGCGATGTCGTTGGCCTTGTATACGCCGTGGATCTGGTCGCAAAGATCCCTGAGCCCGATCTTCTCGTAGATCGGGTGCTTGCAGGCGAATTCCGGAAGGACGCGCCAGAGCGGCTTGTTCCGGTCGTAATCGTCCTTGAACTGCTGCAATGCGGTCACCAGCGTGTTCCATCTTCCCTTGGTGATGCCGATGGTGAACATCACGAAGAAGGAATAGAGGCCGGTCTTTTCCACGATGACGCCGTGTTCGGCGAGATACTTGGTGACGATGGAGGCCGGAATGCCGGTGTCGGCGAAGTCTCCGTCCACGTCCAGTCCCGGGGTGATGATGGTCGCCTTGAGCGGGTCGAGCATGTTGAAGCCCGTGGCCAGCCTGCCGAAGCCGTGCCAGCGATCCGATGCTTCCAGCATCCAGTCCTCGCGCGTGCCGATCCCTTCCTCGGACAAATCGTCCGGGCCCCAGACCTTGAACCACCAGGAGTCGCCGTATTCGTCGTCTACCTTGCGCATCGCGCGCCGGAAATCCAGCGCTTCCAGGATCGATTCCTCGACGAGGGCGGTGCCGCCCGGCGCGTCCATCATCGCGGCAGCGATGTCGCAGGAGGCGATGATCGCATATTGCGGGCTGGTCGAGGTATGCATCAGGTAAGCCTCGTTGAAGCGGTGACGGTCGAATTTCGCTGTCTGGGGTTCCTGGACCAGGATCTGGGACGCCTGGCTGAGGCCGGCGAGCAGCTTGTGCGTCGACTGGGTGGAAATCACCATGGTGTCGCGCGAGCGCGGCCGCTCCCGTCCGATGGCGTGCATGTTGCGATAGAAATCGTGGAAGGTCGCATGCGGCAGCCAGGCCTCGTCGAAATGCAGCGTGTCGATGCTGTCGCCCAGCACTTCCTTGATCATCTCGACGTTGTAGACCACGCCATCGTAAGTGCTCTGGGTGATGGTGAGGATGCGCGGCTTGGACTTCACGTTCTTGGCGAAAGGATTGGCCTCGATCTTCCTGCGGATGGTCTCCGGCTTGAGTTCATCGAGCGGAATCGGGCCGATGATGCCGTAATGGTTGCGGGTCGGCATCAGGAAAACCGGAATCGCGCCGGTCATGATGATCGAATGCAGGATCGATTTGTGGCAGTTGCGGTCGACCACCACGATGTCCCCCGGGGCGACGGTCGCGTGCCAGACCATCTTGTTCGAGGTCGAAGTGCCGTTGGTGACGAAAAAGAGATGATCCGCATTGAAGATCCTCGCGGCATTCCTTTCCGAATCCGCCACCGGACCGGTATGGTCGAGCAACTGGCCGAGTTCCTCGACCGCATTGCATACGTCCGCGCGCAGCATGTTCTCGCCGAAGAACTGGTGGAACATCTGCCCGACCGGGCTTTTCAGGAAGGCCACCCCGCCGGAATGCCCGGGGCAGTGCCAGGAATAGGAGCCGTCGTTGGCGTAATGCACGAGCGCCCTGAAAAAGGGCGGAGCGAGCGAATCGAGATAATGCTTCGCTTCGCGGATGATGTTTCTCGCCACGAATTCCGGAGTGTCCTCGAACATGTGGATGAAGCCGTGCAGCTCCTTCAGCACGTCGTTCGGAATATGGCGGGAAGTGCGGGTTTCTCCGTACAGAAAGATCGGGATGTCCTCGTTCCGTACCCGGATCTTGCCGACGAAGGCGCGAAGCTGGGAGAGCGCGCTTTCGATTTCCTCCGGGGATCCGCCGCCGAATTCCTCGTCGTCGATCGAAAGGATGAAGGCGGATGCGCGACTCTGCTGCTGGGCGAAAGAGGTGAGATCCCCATAGCTCGTCACGCCGAGCACTTCCATGCCCTCCTCCTCGATGGCCTTCACGAGCGCGCGGATGCCGAGTCCGCTGGTATTCTCCGAGCGGAAATCTTCGTCGATGATGATGATGGGAAAGCGGAATTTCATGGTGGGATCCTTCTACCTGCACAGGTGCGGATTGTCGCACAAAAGGCGGGTGTTTGGGTCGGAATTTTTTCCCTGTTCAGGACGCCAGCAGCATCCCGGTGAGGATGACAAAAAGCCTCAGGATCAGCATCACTTTTCCCTGGGCGCGGTGCGCTGCGCGCGCCTCAGCATCCCCCTTCGAGATTTTCAGCGCAGTGTAGATCTGCGCGCCGTACAGGCCGTACATCATGAGCAGGATGCCCGCGTGCATCCAGACCAGGGAGGAAAAGATTTCCTGCTGCTCGATCAGACGGTGCCACCAGTGGCGGTGCGAATACAGGTAAAAGGGCAGGGAAAGGTCGAAGAGCAGAACGGAAACCATGACGGGAATGTGGAATTTCCGGCGGTGCTGCATTTTTTAGGCCGCGACCATCATGACGTAAGTGAATCCTGCTGCGACGAAGGTGCCGGGAATGTGCATGGCAAAGCCCTAGATGGTGGCGAAATGGAAGCGGAAGGCCCCGCTCCTTTGCTCCTCGAAATAATGCATCAGGGTTTCCCTGACGACGGTGAAAGCGATTTCATCCCATGGAATCTCTTTTTCTGCAAAAAGTGCGGCTTCCAATGTTTCGTCCCCGGCCCCGTAGCGCTCCTCGACGAGTCTTCCCCGGAAAAGGAGGTAGACCTGGCTCAGGGAAGGGAGGTTGTAGAAGGCGTAAAGCGGCCCGACTTCCACCCTGGCAAGCGCTTCCTCCAGGGTCTCGCGGGCGGCTCCTGCGTCCGCGGATTCGGAATTTTCCATGAACCCGGCAGGAAGCGTCCATTTCCCGTATCCCGGTTCGATCCCCCTGCGACAGAGCAGCACGCGTCCTTCGAACTCCGGGATGCATCCCACCACGATCTTGGGATTCTGGTAATGGATGGTCCCGCAGGAAGGGCAGACGTGGCGGGGAAGAGTGTCTCCCTGCGGAATCCTCCATTCGACCCGTGAACCGCACTGGCTGCAATAATTCATCAATGCTTGCCTGTGCTGCCGAAACCGTTTTCGCCCCGCTCGCTTTTCTCGAATTCCTCGACGATGTTGAATTTCGCCTGGATCACGGGAACGATGACGAGCTGGGCGATGCGCTCCAGCGGGCTCAGCGTGAAGGATTTCTGGCTCCTGTTCCAGCAGGAGACGAAAATCTGTCCCTGGTAATCGGAGTCGATCAGGCCGACCAGGTTGCCGAGCACGATGCCGTGCTTGTGGCCGAGCCCGGATCTCGGCAGGATCATCGCGGCGTAGCCGGGGTCGGAAAGATGGATCGCGATTCCGGTGGGGATGAGGTCGGCTTCCCCCGGATGGATCGTGAGGTCGTGCTCGATGCAGGCGCGCAGGTCGAGTCCGGCCGCTCCATCCGTGGCATAGGAGGGGGGATTGGCGCGCAGGCGCGCATCCAGGATCTTGATGTCTATCGGTTTCATCCGGGGTTCCCTTTCGGTTGAGTTTGCACGATGCACGCGGCAAGGTCGAGTCTTTCTGCGATGACCCGGAACAGCCGGTCGATGTTGGGATGCTTTCCAGGGTTTTCCCTCGCATCGGCGACATGTTCGGCGTAGAGCTCGAGCCCGCGCTCCGCGCTTTCTGCATGGATCGATCCGTAGGTATTTGCAAGGTGGCAATAGACCGCGAGGGAACCCGCCTGTCCGGGTCTGTTTTCGATGCGAACGACGGCTTCTCCTTCTTCATGGATCTCGATCCTGTCGATGTTTTCGACGGAAGGGAGGGACTTCAGGTTCTGTGCGAAATTCTTCATGGGTTCGGGAATCGTGCTTCGTGGGATTCATTATAACCGCTTTGTCGTGGACAATTTGTGATAACAATGGTTTCTCAATCGCGAACGAAGCGGATAAAATAGTTTCATGGAACTCACTCCCATCAGAAAGGGCGACATCGAGGTCGGCAAGCCGTTGCCCTGGCCTGTATACGACAGGAAAAAAAACCTGCTGCTCGCCTACGGCCATGTCGTCGAGTCGCAGCATCAGCTCGACCTGCTGATGGAAAACGGCCTGTACCGCAATCCGGTCTGGAAAAAGACGGCGGCTGCGGACAGGTTCGGAGAGAAGGATGATCCTTCCAAGCTGGAAATCGTCCGTTTCACCTCCATCGGGATCGAGCCGGGCGACGTGTTGCAGATGCAGATCTCGGACGAGACGGAGCAGCGCTACGGGGTCAGGCTGATCGGATTCCTTGAAAAAAGGAGCGTGCTCGTCACGCCGCCCATGGTCAACGAAGAGGTGATCCTGATGCGTGCAGGCCAGGGGGTGATGCTGAGGGGATTTGCCGGAAAGCATGCCTATGCCTTTTCCACCACCGTGTTGAGAGTCTGCAACATGCCCTATCCCTATCTGCACCTTTCCTACCCGATCGAGGTGCGGGGAATGAAGGTCAGGAAGGCGGTCAGGACCCGATCGAACGTGCTCGGATCGGTCTGGCGCGAGGAAAATCCGGGGCGGAAATTTTCCTGCACCATCGAGGACATCAGCTTCACCGGAGCGCAGATCACTTCCGAAGAGAATCTGGGCGAGGCCGATGCCCGGCTCGTACTCTATTTCAGGGTGGCGGGACAGGGTTCTGCCGCCTATGTCACTGCGCCGGCGGTCATCCGCCGCGTCTTCGAAGCGGAGGG
Organism: Burkholderiales bacterium; assembly: GCA_013044025.1. Classification (GTDB taxonomy): domain Bacteria; phylum Pseudomonadota; class Gammaproteobacteria; order Burkholderiales; family JABEVD01; genus JABEVD01. The sequence continues at coordinate 14,058 of JABEVD010000225.1, read as the reverse complement.
CAAAAAGCATCGCTTCGGCGTCGAATTCATGAACCTGGAACAGGGGGATTCCTTCGCCCTGCAGGTTCTTTTCTATCAGAATCATTTCGAAATTTCCTGAAACGGAGCATCCATGGACGAACAGTTGCGCAGGAATGCGCTCGAATACCACCGCCTTCCCCAGCCGGGCAAGATTTCGGTCATCCCCTCCAAGGGACTCACCAACCAGCGCGATCTCGGACTCGCCTATACCCCGGGAGTGGCCGCGGTTTGCGAGGCGATCGCAGAGGAGCCGGAAGCGGCATCGAGCTATACGGCCAGAGGAAACCTGGTCGCGGTGATCACCAACGGCACGGCAGTGCTCGGGCTTGGCGCGATCGGTCCGCTCGCATCGAAGCCGGTCATGGAAGGCAAGGGCGTACTTTTCAAGAAATTCGCCGGGATCGACGTTTTCGATCTGGAAATCGACGAGCGCGATCCTGACAGGCTGGTAGACATCATCGCGAGCCTGGAGCCGACTTTCGGCGGGATCAATCTCGAGGACATCAAGGCGCCGGAATGCTTCGAGATCGAGAAAAAACTCAGGGAGCGCATGAAGATCCCGGTTTTTCACGACGACCAGCACGGCACCGCGATCATCGTGGGCGCCGCCGTCCTCAACGGACTCAAGGTGGTCGGCAAGGAAATTTCTGCAGTGAAGCTGGTGGTTTCCGGCGCGGGGGCGGCCGCGCTCGCCTGTCTCGACATGCTGGTGAGCCTGGGGGTCGAGATGCAGAACATTTACGTCACCGACATCAAGGGCGTGGTGTACGAGGGGAGGGTCGAGGAAATGGACCCCAACAAGGCGCGCTATGCGAGAAAAACCGATGCGCGCACGCTCTCCGACGTGATTTCCGGGGCGGACGTTTTCCTCGGTCTTTCCGCAGGAGGCGTGCTCAAACCGGAAATGGTGAAGGAAATGGCGGAAAATCCGCTCATTCTCGCGCTCGCCAATCCGGAACCGGAAATCCATCCAGCGTTTGCGAAACAGGCGCGGCAGGATGTCGTGATCGCGACCGGCCGATCCGATTATCCGAACCAGGTCAACAATGCGCTCTGTTTTCCCTTCATTTTCAGGGGGGCGCTCGACGTGGGGGCGACCACCATCAACGAGGAAATGAAGAAGGCGGCGGTCTATGCCATTGCCGAACTTGCCCATGCGGAGCCTTCCGAAATGGCTGCGCAGGCCTATGGCGGGGAGGCACTCACTTTCGGGACGGAATACCTGATTCCGAAGCCGTTCGATCCGAGGCTCATCATGAGGATCGCTCCTGCAGTCGCGAAAGCTGCGATGGAAAGCGGCGTGGCCAAGCGCCCGATCCGCGATTTTGCAGCCTATCGGGAAAATCTTTCCCGCTTCGTCTACCAGACCGCTTTCGTCATGAAGCCGGTTTTCGCTGCGGCGAAGCAGGCTGCAAGGAAGGTCGCCTATGCCGAGGGCGAGGACGACCGGGTTTTGCAGGCTCTGCAGACCCTGGCCGACGAGGATCTGGCGAAACCGGTGCTTTGCGGAAGGAGCGAGGTCATCCTGAAGAAGATCGCCAAACTGGGCCTGAAAGTGTCGGAAGGGAAGGATTTCGAAGTGATCGAGCCGGAAGGCGAATCCACTGAATTCGCAGCCTCCCTGCTTGCATCGGGGAAGGTGGACGCCATGCTTTGCGGTCTGGGCGGGGAATACGCAGCCCATCTTGGGCGCATCGAAAGGCGGATCGGGTTGAGGGAGGGGGTGAAGGGATTCGCTGCGATGAATCTGCTCATGCTCTCCGACATGAATCTCTTCGTCTGCGACACTTACGTGAACCAGGATCCGGATGCGGAGCGAATCGCTGAAATGACCCTGCTCGCAGCCGAACAAGTGAGGCGCTTCGGCATGACGCCCAAGGTCGCGCTGCTTTCCCATTCCAATTTCGGCAGCGCGGACACCCCTTCGGCGCGGAAAATGAGGCAGGCGCTGGAAATCGTTCGCGAGGCCGATTCCGGGCTCGAGATCGAGGGAGAGATGCATTCGGATGCTGCGCTTTCCGAGGAAATCAGGAAGAGGAGCAGGCGCGATACCAGACTGAAAGGAGAGGCCAATCTGCTCGTCATGCCCAACCTGGATGCGGCCAACATCGCCTTCAATCTGCTCAAGATGGAGTCGGGCGGGGGAATCACCGTGGGCCCCATCCTGCTCGGCGCGGCAGGATCCGTCCACATCCTCACGCCCACCGCCACCGTGCGGCGCATCGTCAACATGACCGCGATCGCCGCTGCGGGAAAATGAAGTGCGGGGAGTGCATTTTGCGGTAGAATGGCATTGGAAAAGGAGGGAGCCGTGATGCATGTGCTGCATGAACAGGAAATATCCATGTTGCGCGCCGAAGTGGAGATGCTCATGAGCGAGCGCAACAAATTGTTGAGGGTGGCGGGAGCGGCTGCGGTGTTCGTCGCCAATCTCGATTCCGAGAAACTGCCTCCCGAGGCTTACGAGGCGGCGGAAATGCTTTCGATCTGTCTCAACGAAGTGAGCGAGGACACCCTTCAGGATGCGCTCGAAAGAGTGAATGCAGAGCCCGTGGTAGCAGAGTAATGACTTTTTTTTCGCTGATCGTGGCATTGCTGCTGGAGCAGGTTCGCCCCTTCGACGGCAGGACCCTTTCCTTCATGATGGGGTATTTCGATTGGCTGAAAAAACATCTCACCACCGGGGAATCGAAGCATTCCATCTTCGCCTGGCTGCTCGCCATGGCCCCAGCGGTGCTCGCAGGAGTCGTCGGCGTGGTCTTCCACAGGATCAATCCTGCGCTCGGCTGGGCATGGGGGGTGTTCATCCTGTATCTGACCATGGGCTTCCGGCAGTTCAGCCACGCCTATACCGGAATCGACCGTGCCCTTCGCGATCTGGATCTCCAGAAGGCGAGGAATCTGCTCGGCGCCTGGCGTGGCGCTTCGGCCGCAGAATTCAATGCCGAGGAAGTGGCCAGGGTTTCGATCGAGCAGGGACTCATCCATTCGCATGTCTATGTGTTCGGAGTGATTTTCTATTTCGCCGCATTCGGGCCGATGGGTGCGGTTTTCTACCGGATCGCCACCGTGCTGGGGGAGGAATGGGGATCTGACGAAGATTCCGGATTTTCCGGGAAATTCGCAGCCCGGGCCTTCGAGATCCTGGACTGGATTCCGGTGAGGCTCACCGCGCTCAGTTTCGCCATCGTCGGCGATTTCGAGGATGCGCTCTATTGCTGGAGAACCCAGTCCACTTCCTGGAACCCGGTATCCCACGGCATCCTGCTCTCGAGCGGAGCGGGGGCGTTGGGGGTCCGGCTCGGGGATGCGGTCACCGAAGACGGCATGAGCCGCTATCGCCCGCTGATGGGCATGGGGGAAGAGGCGGACGGCGCCTACATGCAGAGCACGGTCGGCCTCATCTGGAGGAGTCTGCTGCTCTGGCTGCTCCTCATCCTGTTGCTCACCATTTCGAACCTGCTCGGATAGTGGGTCCGCGCAGGCTTGCCATGCTGGGCGATGTCCCGGAGGACGAAGAGCGGGAGATCTGCGAACTGCTCGATGCCAACGCCATCCCGTATTATCAGGTTCCGGCGAGCTTCCTGGGCGTCTCGCCCGCATCGATCTGGGTGCACGAGGCATCCGATTATGAAAGGGCGAAGCGCCTGCTCGATGAATACCAGGTGGAGAGGGGCGAGCGGGCGAGGCGGGAATACGAGCAACTGAAAAGCGAGGGAAAGCACGTCACTTTCTTCTCGCATCTTCGCGCCCATCCCTTGCGCTTGCTGTTCGCGATCGCCTTCATCGCCTTCGTGCTCTACTTCTCGCTGGGGCCTTTCCTGAATTTCGGCAGGTGAAGCCTGGCTGCGACCTTCCTGTAGAGCGCGAGCCTCGCCTGCCCGATACTTCCTCCCTGCAACGCCGCTTGCAGGGCGCATCCCGGTTCTTCGAGATGCCTGCAATTCCTGAACCTGCAATGGCCGAGGTGGGGTCTGAATTCCGGGAAAGCGAGCGCCAGCCTATCCGGGTCCATGTGATGCAGGCCGAATTCCTGCAATCCGGGGGAATCGACGATGTCCGAATCCGGCCCGAGATGGAAAAGCATGGCATGCGTCGTGGTGTGGCGCCCGGAATCGAGCGCTTCCGAAATCTCTGCGGTGGCGCGCTTCGATTCGGGGATCAGCGCGTTGACGATGGTGGATTTCCCCATTCCTGATTGCCCGACCAGCACGCTTCTTTCTCCTTGCAGATAGGGCAGGAGCGGGGAGATGTCGGTTTTCGCGGAAAGTTCGAGCATCCGGTAGCCGAGCGCTGCATAGGGTTCGAGGATTTTTCTCGCCTTCCCGGTCTCTATGCTGAGGTCGGCCTTGTTGAGGACGACGAGGATTTTGAGGCGCTGATCTTCGGCCGCGATGAGACAAAGATTGAGCAGTTCCTCGCTGAAAGTGGGCACTGCTGCGAGCACGAAAACGATCTGGGTGAGGTTGGCTGCGATGCGCTTCTCGCGATATGAATCGGATCGATAGAGCAGCGAATCCCTGGGCTCGATCGATTCGATGACCGAGCATTCTGCATCGACAATCACCCGGTCTCCCACCACGACATCGGTTTTCTTGCCCCTTCTCGGGCAGGAGAAGACCCTTCCTTCGATCTCGACGGAATACTGCCTGCCGAAGGAGGCGACGATGAGGCCTTTCAAATCGAAAGAAGCGAGTCGATCTTGGCCGCGCAGATGAAGTCGTTCTCGGAAAGCCCTCCGATCGCGTGCGTGACGTATTCCACCCGGCACTGGTTGTATCCGACGAAAAGATCCGGATGGTGGTCTTCGCGATGCGAAACCCAGGCGGTCATGTTCACGAAAGCCATGGTTTCATGATAGTTGGAGAAGCGGTAGGTTTTCGCGATGCCCGCGCCGGCCCGCGCCCATCCGCTGATTTCGGAGAGATATTTGGCGATTTCATCCTCGCCAAGCGGGGGCACGCCTCCCTCGCAGGGCTTGCAGTTCTTCTTGTCCAGTGAGCATTCCATGATTTTCTCCTGTGTCCTGTTCATCGATTATGCATCGCTTGTCTCAAATGCGCTATACGGATCGATGCGGGGGGGTGCGAGTCGTGGTACATCGAATAGAGCGGATCGGGCGTGAGCGTTCTCGCGCTTTCCTGGTAGAGCTTGGTGAGCGCGCGGATCAGGTCTTCCCCTCCGGCCTGTTTGGCCGCATAGGCGTCCGCCTCGAATTCGTTCTTTCTCGAATAGAAGCTCGAGAGCGGCTTCATGGAGAAAGTGAAGCTCGGGGCCACCATGAAGAACAGCAGCAGCGCCATCGCGTCGCTGCGACTATGCGCGTGCAGCCCTTCGAAAAACCAGGATTGTCCTTTCGCCATGCCGAGCGCCCAGAGGAAAACCAGGCTGAAGGCGAAGGAAACCAGGATGCGCTTGACGATGTGATGGTGCATGAAATGCCCCAGTTCATGGGCGAGCACGGCCTCGATTTCGGAGCCGTCCAGCTTTTCCAGCAGGGTGTCGTAGAACACGATGCGCTTGGTTTTGCCGAAACCGGAAAAATAGGCGTTGCCGTGGCTGCTGCGCTTCGATCCGTCCATCACGAAAAGACCTTTCGAGCTGAATCCGCATTTTGCGAGAAGCCTTTCGATGCGATTCCTGGTTTCCGAATCTTCCAGCGGTCTGAACTGGTTGAAAAATGGAGCGATCCAGTTGGGATAGATGGACAGGATCAGCAGGTTGAAAGCCATCCAGGCGAACCAGGCTTCGATCCACCAGTTCCTTCCCATCTCCGACATGAGCCAGAGGATGCCTGCAACCAGCGGAAATCCGAGGATCGAGGCGAGTATCCCCTTTTTCAGCGCATCGATGAAGAAAAGCGCAGGGGTCATCCTGTTGAATCCGAATTTCGCCTCGACGAGGAAGGTCCTGTAGATCGATACGGGCAGCTCGAAGAACTCCATGACGAGCACTGCCGATCCGATCAGCGCGCATCCTTGCAGGATCGGGCCGGATATCCTTTCAGCCCAGAAGGAATCGAGCAGCGAAAGCCCGCCTCCCAGTGTGAACCAGAAGGCCAGGACCGTTTCGACGAAATCCGAGGCGATGCCGGTCCGGGTGACCGCGATGGTGTAATCGGCCGCCTTCCGGTGGTCGGCAAGCGAAATCCGGTCCCTGAAATCTTCCGGCACTTCGCTTCTGCATTCCCGGATATGGGCGACATGGCGCATCGAGAGCCAGAGTTTCAGCAGGAAAAGGGCGCTCAGGGCGACGATGAAAATTTTTTCGAAAATTTGTGGGGTCATTTCTGGTGACGAGGCGGGGCGACTGTGCCAAAATAAAAAATTTCTCAGGGGCAATTATGGCACAAGACAGCAATCGACTCATCTGGATCGACATGGAGATGAGCGGACTGAATCCGGATTCGGACAGGATCCTGGAAGTCGCGCTGGTTGTGACCGATCAAGAACTGAATGTGGTCGCAGAAGCCCCCGTCCTCGTGGTACATCAGGAGGCGGCGGTTCTGGATGCCATGGACAACTGGAACAAGTCCACTCATGCGAAATCGGGGCTCATCGACCGTATCAAGGCTTCCACCCTGAGCGAGGCGGAAGTCGAAGCGCAGATGATCTCCTTCCTGGGGGAGCATGTCCCGAAGAGCGCATCGCCGATGTGCGGGAATTCGATCTGTCAGGACAGACGCTTCCTCGCAAGATACATGCCCCAGCTCGAAGCGTATTTCCATTATCGCAATCTGGATGTCAGCACCCTGAAGGAGCTCGCAAAGCGCTGGAAGCCCGGCCTCGCGGAAGCTTTCAAGAAGCACAACAAGCACGAGGCGCTCGCGGATATCCACGAATCCATCATGGAACTCAGGTATTACAGGGAAAATTTCATCAGGATTTGATTTTTTCCTTGAAAAAAATGGAAAGTTGTTTAAGAATGTGATCTATCTCCATGGTATCAAAGAAATAGTTAGTGAAACAAAGGAAGGGAGATGTCGATGAAAACTCTGATTGCATTTTGCGCGGTAGCCGGTTTGATCCTTCCGGCGAGTGCGGGCGCGGAAACCCGCCATCATCATCACCATCACAAGGCCCGACCTCGGGCGGAAGCGCATCCTCACCTGAGTTCCTATGCCGTCGCGATTTACGACGAGAAGACCGGCGCGGAGCTCTATGCCAAGAACACCGACGCGGTCATGCCGATCGCTTCCATCACCAAGCTGATGACGGCCATGGTGACCCTCGATGCGGGTCTTCCCCTGGACGAGAAGCTCGCCATCGGCGAGGAGGATGTGGATAATCTCAGGCATTCCTCATCGCGTCTTCCTGTGGGCACCCGGCTCACCAGGGGGGAGATGCTGAGGCTTGCCCTGATGTCTTCGGAAAATCGCGCAGCGGCTGCGCTCGGTCACAGCTATCCGGGGGGAATCGACGCATTCGTCGCGAAGATGAACGAAAAGGCGAAGGCGCTCGGCATGGAACACTCCCATTTCGTCGATTCTTCCGGGCTCAACAGCGAGAACGTATCGACTGCCGCGGATCTGGTGAAGATGGTGGAAGCCGCCTACAAATACCGGGTGATCCGGGAAGACACCACCACTTCCACTCATGAAGTCGTTCTTCCCAGGAGCGAGCGGGTGCTCCATTACAACAATTCCAATGCGCTGGTGAAATACAAGGCTTCGAACGACTGGCACATCGGTCTTTCCAAGACCGGTTACATCAACGAGGCCGGGCATTGTCTCGTCATGCATAGCACCATCGCGGAAAAGCCGGTGGTGATCGTGCTGCTCGATTCCTGGGGAAGCATGACCAGGATCGGGGATGCGAACCGGATCCGTCGCTGGCTGGAAAGCCAGGCGGCGACCGGAAGGAGCTTCATCTGAGGTCGAGTTCGTTCGCGATTTCGCGGACGAGCTCTGCCGCGATTTCCTGCTTCGAAGTCCTTGCCAGTATCCTTCTCCCCACCGGGGTGAGCAGCACGATCTCGTTGGTGTCGAGCCCCATCGCATCCTCGACGAGGTTGGCGGCGAGCATGTCCACCTTCTTCCTCAGCATCTTTTCCTCCGCATGCTCGACGAGGTGGTCGGTTTCGGCTGCAAAGCCGAGGCAGAATGGGGCGTTTTCCAGATTCGCGACTTCAGCGAGGATGTCCGGGTTCGGGACGAGTTCCAGGGTGAGGCTGCCTTCCTTCTTGATCTTGATGCCGGAAGCATTGGCGACCCGGTAATCCGCGACCGCCGCCACCGAGGCGAAGACGTCCGCTTCCCGGATACGGGCCATGACCGCTTCGCGCATTTCGATGGCGCTGACCACCGGGATGAACTCTGCGCCGCTTGGGGGGCGCAGGGCGGTCGGGCCGGAGACGAGAATGACGCTGGCGCCGGCGTCGATGGCCGCTCGCGCAAGCGCATAGCCCATCTTTCCGGAACTGAAATTGGTGATCGCCCGCACCGGATCGATGGCTTCCACTGTGGGACCTGCGGTGATGAGGAATTTTTTTCCGTTCAGGTATTTCGGGGCGAGAAAGGAGAAGAGTCGCTCTGCGATTTCAACCGGCTCCATCATCCTGCCTGGACCTGATTCCCCGCATGCCTGGATCCCGTCATCCGGGCCGTGGAGGATGACTCCGTCGGCCTTCGCGAGTCTCATGTTGCGGCGGGTGGCGGGATTTTCCCACATCATCCTGTTCATGGCCGGGGCGATGTGGAGCGGACATTCGCGCGCAAGACACAGTGCGGAGAGCAGGTCGTCCGCCCGCCCGTACGCGATCTTCGAAATGAAGTCAGCGGTGGCCGGGGCGATGAGGATCGCGTCCGCCCCCCTGGAAAGGTCGATGTGCGCCATGCCCTGCCACTGGTCCGAATGGACTGGTTTACCGGAAAGCGCCTCGAAGGTGAGCGGGGCGACGAAACGGGTTGCGGCTTCGGTCATGACGACTTCCACATCCGCATCCCTTCCCCTGAGGAGACGCAACAATTCGGCCGCCTTGTAGGCGGCAATTCCGCCGGTGATGCCCAGTATGATCTTCATCGAACTCCCTTTTTTCGGATTATATCGGATTTTCCCTTGCCTTGCCTCGCATGGCTATGGTATAAATTCTGTTTTTCGGAATTCTGGAGTCGCATTATGGCGCGCGTATGCGTAGTGACGGGCAAGAAACCCATGGTTGGGAACAATGTTTCCCACGCCAACAATAAAACCAAGCGCAGGTTCCTTCCCAACCTGCAGACCCGCAGATTCTGGGTCGAAAGCGAGAACCGCTGGGTCAGCATGCGTCTTTCCGGCGCAGGTCTCAGGGTGATCGACAAGAAGGGCATCGACGCAGTACTGGCCGACCTCCGCGCTCGCGGCGAAAAGATCTGATCAGGAGAATCCCATGCGCGACAAGATCAAACTCGAATCCACTGCTGGAACGGGGCATTTTTACACCACGACCAAGAACAAGCGTACCACGCCCGAAAAGATCGAAATCAAGAAATTCGATCCCGTGGCCAGGAAGCATGTCGTGTACAAGGAAACCAAGCTGAAGTAATCCTCGGTTTTCCGGAAAGCGGCCGCGCATGCGGCCTTTTTGTTTGGCGCTTTCCATGTTCATGCTGTATTGATATACTGTTCAGCTTTTAAATTTCTTCCACAGGATGGGGATCACATGCCAAATGTAAGGGTCAAGGAAAACGAGCCTTTCGAAGTCGCGATGAGGCGTTTCAAGCGCACCATCGAAAAGACCGGTCTGCTGACCGAGCTTCGCGCCAGGGAATTCTATGAGAAGCCCACCGCAGAGCGCAAGCGCAAGATGGCTGCCGCAGTGAAACGTCACTACAAGAGGCTTCGCAGCCAGGTTCTCCCGCCCAAGCTCTACTGATGAGCCTCAAGCAGAAGATCACCGAGGACATGAAGGCTGCCATGCGCAGCCGGGACTCCGCTCGCCTTTCCGCGATCCGGCTGTTGCTTGCCGCGGTGAAGCAGAAGGAAGTCGACGAGCGCCGCGAGCTTTCCGATGAGGACGTGCTCTCCGCAATCGAGAAGATGGTGAAGCAGCGCCGCGATTCGATTTCCCAGTTCGAGAGCGCCGGACGCATGGATCTCGCGGATGCGGAGAAATTCGAGCTTGCCGTGCTCATGGAATACATGCCGAAGCAGCTCGAAGAAGCCGAGATCGCAGCATTGATCGAGCAGGCGGCCTCCGGCGCTTCCGGTCCTGCGGACATGGGCAAGGTCATGGCTGCAGTGAGGCCCATGGTTGCAGGGCGCGCCGACATGTCGGTCGTATCCGCCCTCGTCAAGGCGAGACTCACCCGCTGATTCCAGGCGGGGATGATTCCGCAAACCTTCATCCACGATCTGCTCAACCGCGTCGACATTGTCGAGGTGGTGGGGCGCCATGTCCGGCTGAAGAAATCCGGCGCGAATTATTCCGCCTGTTGTCCCTTTCATAGCGAAAAAACCCCCTCCTTCACGGTGAGCCCGACGAAGCAGTTCTATCACTGCTTCGGCTGCGGCGCGCACGGCAATGCCATCAGCTTCCTCATGGCCCATGGCGGGATGGGATATGTGGAGGCGATCGGCGAACTCGCATCCAGTCTCGGTCTTGCCGTTCCCCAGGAATCGGGCGGCATTCCGGAGAAAAAGTCGCCGGATCTTTACGAGGTGATGCGTCAGGCCGCGAAGCATTACCGGGCCGAGTTGAAGAAATCGCCTGCGGCGATCGAGTATCTCAGGGGTCGCGGCCTTTCCGGAGAGATCGCCCAGCGCTTTCATCTGGGATATGCCCCGGCAGGCTGGAGAGGTCTTTCGGGCGCATTTCCCGACTACGAATCCCCTCTTCTCGTCGAAACCGGTCTCGTGATCGCCGAGGAGGGCAAGCGTTATGACCGGTTCCGCGATCGAATCATGTTCCCGATCGAAGACGAGCGGGGAAGGATCATCGCTTTCGGCGGTCGTGTGCTCGGGGAAGGGGAGCCGAAATACCTCAATTCTCCCGAGACCCCTCTTTTCGAAAAGGGGCGTGAGCTTTACGGGCTGTTTCATGCGAGACGCTCCATCCATGACGGATCGACTGCGCTGGTCGTCGAAGGGTATATGGATGTGGTGGCGCTCGCCCAGCACGGCATCGATTTCGCGGTGGCCACGCTCGGCACTGCGACCACGCCTGTGCATGTGCAGAAGCTGTTCAGGCATGCGGATCACGTGGTTTTCAGTTTCGACGGGGATGCGGCCGGTCGCAGGGCCGCCTGGCGCGCGATGGAAAACGCTCTGTCCATCCTGACGGACGGGAAGAAGGTTTCCTTTCTCTTCCTTCCGCAGGGAGAAGATCCTGACAGCTTCGTGAGGGCGAGGGGGAAGGAGGCATTCCTGGAAGTCATGAAGGAAGCGCTTCCGCTTTCTTCCTTCCTGGTTGCGGGGCTTGCTGCGAAATGCGGAAAGGATAGCGGGGAAGATCGGGCGAAGCTTCTCCACGAGGCGAAGCCCTATCTGGAGAAGATCACGGCGCCGGGTCTTTCGCTGGTGCTGAGGAAGAGTGTCGCGGCGGCCGCCGGGGCGGATCCTGCAGAACTGGACGGGCTTTTCGGGATCAAAACTCCCGAGAGGAAGGTTTTTCATCGGCCCAGGAAGAGCGGTCATCCAAGTGTCGTGAGGAAGTTGCTCGAAATGCTCATGCATTCCCCTTCGCTTGCTACACTTGTGAGTGAGGGGTGTGAAAATTTCGAGCTTCCCGTGGTGAGAAAGGTGGAGGCATCCGCGCTGATCGGATCTCTGAATTTCCTCAAGTCGGGGAATTTCAACACCGCGGAGCTTTTCGAGCATTTCAGGGGAACTGCGGAAGGCGCGCTGCTCGACGAGATCACCCCCGGGGTGTTCATCCTCGACGAGGCGGGGCTCGGCGAGGAGGAGATCCGGAGCGAATTTCTGGGCGCCTGGGACCAGTTGCAGTCGATGGTTTGCAGGGCGGAGATGGATGCGCTTCTGGAAAAATCCCGCTCCGGCTGGAGCGAGGGAGACAAGTTCAGATACATCGAATTGATGCAGAAATTGAACTTTGTCAAAAAATGACAATATTGTCGCGTGATGGAGTATAATTTACGGTTTTACCGGGCTTTTGACAGGATATTGGGTGATGGTTAAAGACAGCGATCAGATACTTGTCGGGGGGGCTGAAAATCAGCCACTCGATCTCGATGAGCGGCGCATCCGTCTGAAAAATCTCATCGTGCTCGGCAAGGAGCGGGGTTACCTGACCTATGCCGAAATCAACGACCACTTGCCTGACGACATGCTCGATACGGAGCAGATCGAAGGCGTCATCGCCATGATCAACGACATGGGCATTTCGGTCTACGACGAGGCGCCCGATGCCGAAACATTGCTCATGTCCGATTCCACGGTCGTCGCCGACGAGGATGTGGCGGAGGAAGCGGAAGCGGCCCTGTCCACGGTTGATTCCGAATTTGGCAGAACCACCGATCCGGTGCGGATGTACATGCGCGAAATGGGTTCGGTCGAACTCCTGACTCGGGAAGGCGAAATCGAAATCGCCAAGCGCATCGAGGAAGGTCTGAAGTTCATGGTTCAGGCGATTTCGGCCTGCCCGACGACCATTGCCCAGATGCTGGAAATGGTGGCCGCGATCGAGCGCGACGAAATGCGCATCGACGAACTGGTGGATGGCATCATCGACACTTCCGTTTCCGAAGAGGAAGAAGTGCTCGACTCCGATTCCTCGATCGATTCTGAAATCGAAATCGGCGAAGAGGAAGAGGAAGACGAGGAAGGGGAGGGCGGCGGCATGGCGAGCGCCAGCCTCATCAAGCTGAAGGAAGATGCGATGGTGCACTTCGCGGTGATCCGCGATGCGTTTTCCAGGATGCAGGATCTTCGCGCACAGGGCGAAACCTCGGTCGATGAATATTCGTCCCTCCAGGAAAAGATTTCCAGGGAACTCCTTCACATCCGCTTCACCGCGAAAAAAGTGGAGTCGTTCTGCGACAGTCTGCGCTCCCTGGTCGACGAAGTGAGGACCTACGAGAAGGAAATCACTTCCCTTTGCGTCAACAAGGCGGGTATGCCGCGCACTCACTTCATCAAGTCCTTCGTCGGCAACGAAGTCAATCTGGATTGGGTGAAGGGCGAGATCGAGGCGAAGCAGGATTACAGCGACGCGCTTTCCAGGTTCCAGCATGCCATCATCGAGCAGCAGGAGAAGATCGTATCGGTGCAGCATCTTGCGGGCATGCCGATCCGCGATCTGAAGGAAATCAACAAGCAGATGTCGACCGGCGAGGCCCGTGCCCGGCGCGCGAAGCGCGAGATGACCGAGGCCAACCTGAGGCTGGTGATCTCGATCGCGAAGAAATACACTAACCGCGGTCTGCAGTTCCTCGACCTGATCCAGGAAGGAAACATCGGCCTGATGAAGGCGGTGGACAAGTTCGAATACCGGCGCGGTTACAAGTTCTCGACCTATGCGACCTGGTGGATCAGGCAGGCGATCACTCGCTCGATCGCGGATCAGGCGCGCACCATCCGGATTCCGGTGCACATGATCGAGACCATCAACAAGATGAACCGGATTTCGAGGCAGATCCTGCAGGAAACCGGGATGGAGCCCGATCCCGCCGTGCTCGCCCAGAAGATGGAGATGCCCGAAGACAAGATCCGCAAGATCCTGAAGATTTCCAAGGAACCGATTTCCATGGAAACGCCGATCGGGGACGACGACGATTCGCATCTCGGAGATTTCATCGAGGACGCCGCCACCATGGCGCCTGCGGACGCCGCGATCTACGCGAGCTTGCGCGACGTGACCAAGGACATCCTGGACACGCTGACTCCTCGCGAGGCGAAGGTGCTCAGGATGCGTTTCGGCATCGAGATGAATACCGACCATACGCTGGAAGAGGTGGGCAAGCAGTTCGACGTGACCCGCGAGCGCATCCGCCAGATCGAAGCGAAGGCGCTGAGGAAGCTGCGTCACCCCTCGCGCTCGGAGCGCCTGAGGAGCTTCCTGGACAACGAGGCCTGAGGCTTTGCCTCAAGCCTCGTTGCGGCG
>JABEVD010000044.1 GCA_013044025.1 Burkholderiales bacterium | reverse complement strand
GATTCGATGGGTGAAAGGACTTTGCTCATGTCGGAACATTAGCCCCGAGACCCTGTAAAGTCAATCCATTCCCATGGATCGCCTCCCTGGAAACCGAACCCTTGAGCAAGGTCGGCAGAAGCAGGATGGCCGCGCGTATCAGTCAGCGAGACAATCTGTCTTGACCTTGACGAAAATGCGCCTGATGAGTTCTAATGCGCATAATAATTTGCCGTGTGGAGCAAACACTTAGTGTGGATTCCCTGAAAAATCGAAACCACGCCCTACGAAGTTCAAGGCTTGCTTCCCGACTATTTCAGGATCCTCTCTGACCGCAGTGAACACAAGCAGTTTGGACAGGGCATACCCGGTCCGGACAAGACCTGTACACGAATTCGCGCATCATGGATGCATCCTGGATGCAGGTGCTGAGGAAGGCCATTAAAAAAAACGACTCCGCCATGATGCATCGCCACCTTTGGCTTTCCTTCCTACTGTTCTGGCAGAATGCCCTCGCGGACGACTATGCCAGCGAACTGGATTATTACCAGAAGCTTCCTTCGGTGCTCAGCGCATCCAGGATGAGCCAACCGCTTTCCGAAGCCCCGAATGCCATGACGGTGATCGATCGACAGATGATCGATGCCTCCGGCTTCCGCAACATTGCGGACCTGTTCAAACTGGTTCCCGGAATGTATGTGAGCTATTACAAGGGCAGCCAGCCCATCGTTTCGTATCATGGCGCGACTGACCAGTATTCAAGAAGGATGCAGGTATTGATCGACGGGAGAAGCGTCTATCTTCCCCCGATGAATACGGTGGATTGGGCCGATTTGCCGATCACCATCGACGACATCGAGCGCATCGAAGTGATCCGCGGGCCTGCCGCTGCCTCATACGGCGCGAACTCCACCCAGGGAGTGATCAACATCATCACCATGGACGCGATGAATGGCAAAAGCGCCTCCTATGTCCATGGCAACAAGGGGATCAACGATGCATCGGTGAGGTTCGGCCACAGGGGGGATGCCTATGATTACCGGATGTCCATCGCCTATACCGCCGACAACGGCTATGACAACCTGACCTCCAATCCAAACGGCATCACCGGTGTCAGTCTGCTGAACAACAGCTATGACAGCAACCAGGCGCGAATGATGAATTACCGGGGAAGTTATCATCCCGATGCGGCAAACAGCTACGATCTCCAGTTCGGCTTCAACCACGACATCCAGGGCGTCGGCTTCAGCGACAAGAATCCCGCTCCTTACCAGCCAATGAGCACCAACGGGGACCCCATTCACAACCTGATTTCCCGTTCAGGCTTCCTCCAGGGTGAATGGCGACATCTTCTCGAAGACGGTTCCGAATTCGACCTGCGCTATTCCCATACCCAGGAAAACCAGTCCGAGGCTTTCCCTGTTTTTCTGGGCGGTGTGTATTTCCCGGGTCCTGTCTTCCAGGCGCTCCAGACGGGACGCGATCAGTTCGAAATCCAGCATACCCTGTCCTTCCAGTCCGACAGGCTCAATTACGGTGCGAATATCCATATGGACAAGATAGACGGGCAGAGCATCATGCCCCCACTATCGCTCGCCTATACGCCGAGTTTTACGACTCGCGACTATCAGGCCTATGCCGAGAACGAATGGCGCATCAGCCAGCGCCTTTTGCTCAATTCCGGCGGCATGTACGAAAAGGACTGGATGGGAAGGGAGCGCCTGTCCCCTCGCGTCGCGCTCAATTATCACCTGACCCCTGACAACACGTTTCGCGCAGGGATATCGGTTGCTTACAGGACGCCTTCGATTGTCGAGACGAACCTGCCGGCGGTGCAACCCGGCGCGCTTTTCGTTCCGAGTGCGATTCCCAATGCACCCGGCTTGATGCCTGAAAAGATGATTTCCAGGGAAATCGGGTACATCGGGCAGTTCGCCACCTGGGATTCGACGGTGGATCTCAGGCTATTCAGGGATTCTCTCGGCGACGGCATTTTCTACGACAAAACCGCGGGATCCATGGCGAACGGATTTTCCGCCGGTTACCGCGGCTTCGAGGCCACCTTGAAAACCAGGCCGAACGAAGATATCGATCTGGTCGTCAATTTCGCCCACATGGACGCATCCAGCAACGGGCCGGGCCTCCTCGCTGCCGGATATACCGTATTCAAGGTTGCATCCCCCATGGCGGTTTCCGGTACGAACGACATCCTGACGGCCAGCATCCCAAAGAACAGCGCAAGTTTTCTTTATTCTCAACGCCTCTCCCATCAGATTTCCCTGAGCTGGTCCTATTATTTCCAGAGCGCCATGCAGCCCCTCGATCGCAACTACATCGATTTTCAGCCCACCCAGCACCGAATCGATGTGCGCATCGCCAAATATTTTCACTTCCGGGGCGGAACGAGCGCCAACGTCGCATTCATCGTCCAGAACCTGCTGCAACGCGATGCCTATACTGAATACATCGCCAGCAACCTGTTCAACCGGCGCGCGTTCGTGAAGGCAACCCTGAATTGGTGAGGATGCGAAAATTCCTGGCAATTGCGCTCTTCTGTCTTCTGCCACCCCTGTGTTCGGCAGCCGGTCTGCATGTTCTGCTGATTCCGAGCGGAGATGAAGTCCCTTACCGAAACTTTTGCAAGGCATTCAGGCAAAGCCTGCCGGCGGGCATTCAACTTGAAGAACTGAAGATCGAATCCTTCACCGGCAAGGAGAAAGCCGATCTGGTGGTCACGGTCGGCATGAAAGCGGCCGGTCTTGCCCTGAACAGGACGACCCTGCCGGTGATCGCTTCCATGATTCCCAGCTACAGCTTTGCGGCCTTGAAGCAGATTCGCCCGAACGGGCTTTCGGCAATTTTCGTCGACCAGCCCTGGGATCGGCAAGTCAGATTGCTGCGTGCCGCCTTTCCGGAAAGAACACGCGTCGGCTTGCTGACTTCCCCCCGTTCCAATCTGGACATCAGCGACCTGCGCCTGAAGCTTGAGGAGGCAGGAGACACGCTCCTCAGCGAAGAGGTGCCCGAAGGCACCCTTTTCGGGAAGCTGGAAAAGACGCTTTCAGGCAGCCAGATTCTGCTCGCCGTTCCAGACAGCGCGATTTACAACAGCAACAGCATTCGGGATATCCTGCTGAGCAGCTACCGGTACCGCGTACCAATGGTCGGCTTTTCCGAAGCCTTCGTCGATGCAGGCGCAATATGCGCGATTTATTCCACACCGGAACAGCTTGCTGCCCAGGCAGGAGCCATGCTCGGCGCTTACCTGAAACTTGGCAGACTTCCAGAACCTGAATTTCCCAAACTTTTCAAAATATCTGTCAACCATGAGGTGTCAAGCATGCTCGGCATCCCGATACCATCGAGGGAACTGCTCATCCTCAAGCTCGAGCGGGAAGGAGCGACAAGATGAGCTCGAATTTCAATTTGAGCATCAGAAAGCAGATGGTTCTGCTCACCATGCTGCCGCTCATGGTCATCATCGTTTCCCTGGAAGGCTATTTTCTCCACGAGCGCTACTCGAGCATGGAAGGAGAATTGCTCAAACGGGGCCAACTGATCCTTCACCAACTGGCATCCAGTAGCGAATACGGGTTTTTTTCAGGCAATCGCGATTTTCTTCGAGATCTTGCCAGAAGCGTATTGAACGAGGCCGATGTGACCCGTGTAATCATTGCCGACAACCAATCGAAAATCCTGGTCTCGGCGGAAAGGAATGCGAAGGGGGAAATCGACATCGATTCGCAATCGAATTTGCCCCCGCGAATCCAGGTCAGCACTCCGGTCTTCAAGCGAGGCAAGGTATGGCTTTCCGAGCCCATACGTTCCACCCAGATCGCGCTGAACGAAACCGAGTCGACCACCAGGAATCTCGGGACGATCGCCATCGAAATGAGCGAACTACGCACCCGTCAAAAGGAATCCAGTCTGCTGCTTTACTCCGTCATGACCACCTCGCTGTTTTCCATCGGCATCATGTTTCTTGTGTTCGTCGCCAGCCGCCGCATCACCGAACCCATCAGGGGGATGAGCGAAACCGTGCATGCGTTGGGATCTGGCGAACTTTCCGCCAGGATCAGCGAGCCAAGCCACATTGCGGAGCTGCAGACTCTCTCGGCAGGAATCAACCAGATGGCTGAAGACTTGCAGCGCGAACAAAACCTTTTGCAACATCGCATCGATGAGGCGACGGAACAACTGCGCCAGATGGCCTTCTACGACACGTTGACGGGGCTTCCAAACCGGCGACTGTTTCGCGACCGCCTCGAGCAGGATACGAAACGGGTTTTCCGCAACCATTCCTCGCTGGCCCTGCTGTTCCTGGATCTTGACCGATTCAAGGAAGTGAACGACACGCTCGGACACGACAAGGGAGATCTTCTTCTGATCGATGTGGCGAGAAGAATCAAGAATCACGTGAGGGAAACGGATACCTTCGCACGCCTGGGCGGGGATGAATTCGCCATCATCCTGCCTGATTACGAAGACCGATCGAACATCGAACGGGTGATCAGGGACATGCTGCTGGAGATCGAAAAACCGTTCTATCTGGGAGACGGAAATACCGGACACATTTCCGGCAGCATCGGCATCGCCCTCTATCCCCAGGAAGCGGAAAACATCGACGAACTGTTGAAGCATGCCGATCGTGCGATGTATGCGGCGAAACTGAACGGAAGAAATGGCTTCAGCTATTTCACCCGTGGCATGCAGGAAGAAGCCGATGAAAAACTGAAGCTGACCAATGAGCTTCGCCATGCGCTGGAAAAAGGCGAACTTGAAGTTTATTACCAGCCGATCGTTCATCTTTCAAGCGGAAAGATCGAGAAGGCGGAGGCATTGCTGCGCTGGCATCACCCTGTCCTGGGGATGTTGAGTCCCAATGTGTTCATTCCGCTTGCCGAAGAATCCGGACTGATTCTGGAAATAGGCGAGTGGTTGTTCGTTGAGACGCTGAAAAACATTGCGAAATGGAAAGAACATACGGGAAGGCTTGTCCAGGTGAGCGTGAACAAGTCGCCAGTGCAGTTCATGCGGGCCGAATCACACGCATGGCAAGAGATCCATCGCAATTCCGGCCTGCCCGGGCACATCATCACGGTCGAAATCACCGAAGGTCTCCTGCTTTCCGAGTCCGGCAAGGTCAGGAATCATTTCGAACAACTCAAGAATCTGGGAATCGAGCTTTCCATCGACGATTTCGGAACGGGTTTCTCTGCATTGTCCTACCTGCACCGCTTCGACGTCGATTACCTGAAAATCGACATGTCTTTCGTCCCCAGAATCGAAACGGATTCAGCCAGCCGGGCGCTCACCGAGGCGATCATCATCATGGCGCACAAGCTTGGCATCAGGACGATCGCAGAGGGAGTCGAGACGCAAACGCAGGGCGAAATTCTGGAATCTTTCGGCTGCGACTTTGCACAGGGTTTCGTCTATTCGAAACCGGTTCCCGCGAACGAGTTCGAGAAACTGCTTGAAGAATAGGAAGTGCTCCCGAATTTTCCGGACGAGACAGAGGAGGGGCGCAGCACCGGCGGCAAAAAGCGAAATCACTCCTGATCGAACAGGGTGTCTCCCTCGGATTCGATCGAAAGATTCCTGAAATCGAAGAGATTCCTGTCCATGAGGTGGGAGGGAACGACATGGGTGAGGGCGGTGAACATGCTCTTGAGTCTTCTCGGATCCTCCTTTTCCCATTTCTGCAGCATCTCCCGCATCACCTGGCGCTGCAGATTGGGCTGGGATCCGCAAAGGTTGCAGGGGATGATGGGGAACTCCATCGCGGCGGCATATTTCTTGATGTCTTCCTCGCGACAATAAGCGAGCGGGCGGATCACCACATTGCTGCCGTCGTCCGATTTCAGCTTGGGCGGCATGGCTTTCAGCTTCCCGCCAAAGAAAAGGTTGAGGAGCAGGGTCTGCAGGATGTCGTCGCGATGGTGACCGAGCGCGATGCGGGTCGCGCCCAGCTCCCTCGCGGTCCTGTACAGGATCCCCCGCCTCAGCCGGGAGCAAAGCGAACAGGTGGTCTTGCCCGGCGCGATCTTCTCCTTCACGATGCTGTAAGTGTCCTGCTCGACGATGAGGTGACGGACGCCGATCTTTTCCAGGTACTGCGGCAGAACGTCGGCGGGGAAACCGGGCTGCTTCTGGTCCAGGTTCACCGCGATGAGTTCGAAGCGGATGGGCGCCACGGTCTGCAGGTAACGCAGCGCATCGAGCATGGTGTAACTGTCCGCGCCGCCAGAGAGGCAGACCATCACGAGGTCGCCCTCGCCGATCATGTCGAAATCGACAATGGCCTTCCCGGCGAGCTTGCGGATTTCCTTCTGCAATCTCTCCATGCTTCGGGAAAAATGGGGGAATTCGATCGGCGATTCCATGGGCATTCTTGAACTGTTGGGGAACCCGCGATTCTATCAGGCCGAAAACCGCTTCAGGAAGACTTTGGAGCGCCTCTTGTAATTGTAGAGGGACTGTTTCTGTTCGGGCAGGTCCGCCACGCCCGCTTCCTGGAAACCGCGCTCGACGAACCAGTGCGCAGTCCTCGTGGTGAGCACGAAGACCGCATCCAGCCCCAGCTTTCTCGCCTTTTCCTCCAGCCTCGCGAGCAGTCTGTCGCCCACCCCGGAATTCCTGAATTCCGGATGCACCACCAGGCAGGCGATCTCGCCCCGGCCCTCTTCAGGATAGGGATAGAGCGCGGCGCAGCCGATCACCATCCTGTCGTGCTCCAGAACGAAAAAGCGGTCTATCTCCATTTCCAGACGCTCGCGCTGCCGCCTCACCAGCACCCCTTCCGCTTCGAGCGGCTCGATGAGGGCGAGAATGCCGCCGACGTCCTCGATCCTCGCTTCCCGTAGGCTCTCCAGGATGTCGCGGGTGAGCATCGACCCGATTCCCTCGTGGGTGAAAAGCTCCAGGATCAGCGCCCCGTCGACATGACGGCTCACGAAATGCGCCCTTCCCACCCCGCTCCTGCAGGATTTGAGCGCGCAGGGAAGATAATGCGCGGTGTCTCCGGAAAGGTGCCCCATTCCCACCAGGGATTCCGCATTCGAAATGGAAAGCTCCCGAAGCAGCCTGCCGGACGCATCGCGGATCCCTTCCTCTTCCATGAGGAAGATCAGTTTGTCCGCCTTGAGCGAAATCGCCGCCTGGGTCGCGATTTCTTCCAGCGTCAGGTTGAAGATCTCGCCGGTCGGGGAATAACCCAGCGGGGAGAGCAGCACGATCTCGCCGAAATCCAGACGGCTTTTGATCGCAACGGCATCCACTTTCCTCACCTGTCCCGTGTATTGCAGGTCCACTCCTGAAATCACGCCAATCGGTTTGGCGGTGATGAAATTCCCGCTCGAAACCCGGATGTCCGCGTTCGCCATCGGCGAATTGGCGAGCCCCATGGAAAGCAGCGCCTCGATCTCGACCCTGAGCCTGCCCACCGCTTCCTTCACCTGCTGCAATGCCAGGGGATCGGTGACGCGCATTCCCTCCACGTAATGACCGGAAATGCCCGCCTCCTCAAGTCGCGACTCGATCTGTGGCCTCGCCCCGTGGACCAGGACGATCCTGACCCCGAGGCTCGCCAGAAGGTTGATGTCGTGGGTGAGGCCCACGAACTTTCCGTCCGAAACCATTTCCCCGCCGAAAGCGAGGACGAAGGTCTTCCCCCTGAAGGCGTTGATGTAGGGCGCCGAGAATCTGAACCAGTTGACGAATTCGGGTGGGATCATGGCTGAAGTATATCTCATCCCCAAAGACAATCGATCGCGGCAAGCGCGGCGAGGCCCGCGGTCTCGGTCCTCAGGATTCGCGCGCCGAGCTTCGCGTCCCGGAATCCCCTGGATCTCGCCAAATGCTCCTCTTCCGGTGCGAGCCCCCCTTCCGGGCCGATCAGGACGAAGACATTTTCCTGCGGCGCGGAAAACTCCCTGAGCGGGGTGCCCTCGATGGACAGCAGCAGCTTCAGCCCTTCGTTCCGGCTCGCCAACCACTGGTCCAGCGCAACGATTTCCGGAATTTCCGGAATCACGTTCCTGCCGCACTGCTCGCAGGCCGATATCGCCACGCTCCTCCAGTGTTCCTCGCGGCGCCTCGCCCGCTCACCGGAGAGCCGGACCACGCTCCTCTTCGCTTCGACCGCCTGGATTTTTTCCACGCCGAGCTCCACCGCCTTCTGCACCACCCAGTCCATTTTCTCGTTCGAACAAAGGGATTGCACCAGGGTCACCCGGACGCCGGACTCCCGGTCGATTTCCTCGCAGCCCATGATCTCGACGGACATGCCGGCTTTCTTCGCCTGCGAAATCCTGCATTCGAATTCCTTCCCGCTCCCGTCGAAAAGCACCAAAGCATCCCCTTCCACGAGCCTGAGCACCCTGGATGCATGATGCGAAGCCGCATCGGGCAGGAAAAAGGATCCCGAGCCGGGAATCGAGTCCTGAATGTAAAAGCGCGGAATGGACATGCCGGTCGCCACGAATCAAAGTGATGATAATATATTGTGTTTTCGGAAATAGTCCAATCAGGGAGAAAAAATGGTCAGTCTGCAAACCCCAGTATGCGATTTCGGATGGAAGGCGCCGGATTTCGACCTTCCGGGCGTGGACGGAAAAAATCACAGCCTCGCCTCCTGCATGGGCGAAAAGGGGCTGCTCGTGATGTTCATCTGCAATCACTGCCCTTATGTTAAGGCGATCACGAAACGCCTGGTGAACGACACCCGCGAGCTCCTGGAACACGGCATCCGCACCGTGGCGATCATGTCCAACGATCCTTCCGATTATCCGGAGGATTCCTTCGAAAACATGAAGATCGTTGCGAGCCGCGAGCATTTCCCTTTCCCCTATCTGATCGACGAATCCCAGGAGATCGCCAAGGCCTATGGCGCGATTTGCACACCGGATTTCTTCGGATTCAACGCAGATTTCGAATTGCAGTACCGCGGAAGATTCGACGCATCCAGAAAGGAAACCGCGGAAGAATCCTCCCGCGACCTCTTCAGGGCGATGCTCCAGGTCGCGCAAACCGGACGCGGCCCATCCGACCAGATCCCGAGCATGGGCTGCTCGATCAAGTGGAAATGAACCGCCTGGAAAAAGTCGTCGATGCGGTGAGGAGAATCTCGAAAGAGGAAATCCTCCCCCGCTACCGCAACGTCGAACGACAGAGAAACCGGGACGGAAGCCTTTTCACCGAAGCCGACATCGCGGTCCAGGATGCGCTCAAAGAGGCGCTTCCTTCCATTCACCCCGTCCCGCTCATCGGCGAGGAAATGGAAGAGGCGAAGCAGACCGCGATCTGGGATGCCGCGGATGAACTCTGGTGCGTGGATCCGATCGACGGAACCAGCAATTTCGTCAACGGAATTCCCTTTTTCGCGGTTTCCGTGGCCCTGATGGAAAAGGGAAAGAGCGTCCTCGGTGTGATCTACAATCCGGTATCCGGGGAGATGTTTTCCGCAGAAAAGGGCAGGGGCGCCTGGCTCGACGAAGAATCCCTTCCCCTCAGGCATTCCCCGGGCAGGATGAAGGGAGCGATCGCCAACGTGGATTTCAAGAGGCTGCCCAAAGACCTCGCTGCGCGGCTGGTTTTCTCCCCCCCTTATACCTCGCAGCGGAATTTCGGCGCCTGTTCCCTGGAATGGTGCTTCACCGCTGCGGGAAGATTCGACGCCTATCTTCATGGCGGGCAGAAGCTCTGGGACTATGCCGCCGGCGCGCTGATCCTGGAAGAAGCGGGCGGAATTCTCTGCACGATGGATGGCGACGATTTCTGGGAAAGTCCTCCCTGGACCAGATCCGCGATCGCAGCCGGAAACCGGGAGCTTTTCGAAGCATGGCGCAACTGGATCAGGGGTACCGACACGGCATGAAGGTCATCATACTCGGCGCGGGAAGGGTGGGAACCTCGGTCGCGGAAAGCCTGGTTGGCGAGGCGAACGACATCACCGTGGTCGACATCGACGCCGAGCGACTGAGACTGCTCCAGGACAGGCTCGACCTCAGAACCGTGACGGGAAGCGCTTCGCACCCTGAAGTGCTGAAGCAGGCCGGCGTGGAGGAAGCGGACATGATCCTCGCCGTCACCCAGAACGACGAAACCAATCTCGTCGCCTGCAAACTCGCATCCATCCTCTTCAACGTCCCGACCAAGATCGCCAGGATCCGCGCTGCGGATTATCTCTCGCATCCCGAGATTTTCACCCCGGAGAATTTTTGCGTCGACTTCACCATCTGCCCGGAACAGATCCTCACCGACCACATCGTGAAGCTGATCGAATTCCCCGAAGCGCTGCAGGTGCTGGATTTCGCAGGCGGCCTGGTGAAGCTCGTGGGCATGCGCGCCTCCCCGGACGGCACGCTCGTCGACAAGGAATTGCAGAACATCCGCAAGCACATGCCGAGCGTCGACACCCGGGTCGCAGCGATCTTCAGGAAGGGGAGGGCCATCATGCCCGAACGCGACACGGTGATCGAATCCGGGGACGAGGTGTTCTTCATTGCCGCCTCGCAGGACATCCGCATGGTCATGAGCGAACTCAAGCGCATGGACAAGCCGATCCGCCGCATCATGATCGCAGGCGGGGGCAACATCGGCAGCCGCCTTGCCAAATCCGTCGAAAGAAATCACCAGGTCAAGCTCATCGAATTCGACAAGGCTTCCTGCGAAAGACTCGCCGCTTCGCTCTCCAGCACCCTCATCCTTCACGGCGATGCGACCGACGAAGCGCTCCTCGAAGCCGAAAACATCGACGAGATGGATCTGTTCTGCGCGCTCACCAACGACGACGAGAACAACATCATGGCTTCGCTTCTGGCGAAAAGGATGGGCGCGAGAAAGGTGATTTCGCTCATCAATCGCAGCGTTTATGTCGATCTGCTTCAGGGCGGGGACATCGACATCGCGCTATCCCCTTCCCAGGTCACCATCGGCACGCTGCTCACCCATGTGAGGAGGGCGGACGTATCCGCAGTTCATTCCCTGCGGCGAGGCGCGGCCGAAGCGCTCGAACTGGTCGCCCACGGAGATGCGAAATCCTCCAGGGTGGTGGGCAGGAGAATGGACGAACTCGACCTTCCTCCCGGGGTCGGGATCGGCGCCATCGTGCGCGGCAAGGGGAACGAGCACGCTCCGCCCAAGGTGCTCATCGCCCATCACGACACGGTGATCGAACCGGATGACCATGTGATCGTCTTCGCCATCAACAAGAAGCTCATTCCCAAAGTGGAGAAGCTGTTCCAGGTCGGCATGGGGTTCTTCTGATGCACAAGATCCTGTCGGCGGCCAACATCCTCGGCAAGGTTCTGATGGTATTCAGTCTGACCTACCTTTTGCCCATGCTGGCCTCGGTGATCTACTCGGACGGCCAGCTCCTGGATTTTCTCAGATCGATGATCGTCACGGCCGGATTCGGGGTGGTGCTGTGGATCGCAACCCGGGAATTCAGGCGGGAGATGAAGCCGCGAGACGGATTTTTGCTGGTGATTTCGACCTGGGTGGGGGTTTCGGTCTTTTCCACATTGCCTCTGCTGCAATCGCTCGACATTTCCTTCACCCGTGCCTTCTTCGAATGCGTCTCCGGGCTCACCACCACCGGCGCCACGGTGCTCACCGGCCTGGACCACCTGCCCCATTCGATCAACCTCTGGCGGCACGAGCTGACCTGGCTGGCGGAATGGGCATCATCGTGCTCGCGGTTGCGATCCTGCCGCTGCTCGGGGTGGGCGGAATGCAGCTCTACAAGGCGGAAACCCCGGGCCCGATGAAGGACAACAAGCTCACCCCGCGGATCACCGAAACCGCGAAAAAACTTTGGCTGGTGTATTTTCTGATCACCGCCGCCTGCGTATTCGCGCTGAAGCTGGCGGGAATGGGCTGGTTCGACGCAGTCTGCCATGCATTCGCCACCATGAGTCTGGGCGGATTTTCCACCCATGACGCGAACGTCGGTTTTTACAATTCTCCCGCGATCGAAATCGTTCTGATCATTTTCATGCTGCTCGCAGGAATGAATTTCGCGACCCATTTCCTCGCCCTGAGGGGGAGAAATCCAGCCATCTACCGCGCTGACCGCGAAGCAGTCGCCTTCATCAAGCTGGTTCTGGGAAGCTCCCTGGCCATCGCGCTCTTCCTCTGGCATTCGGGAACCTACGGGGATTTCTGGACCGCCCTCCGGCACGCCACCTTCAATCTGGTATCGATCGCAACCGATTGCGGATTCGCAAGCGTCGACTACAACAACTGGCCGATCCTCGCCCCGCTCTGGATGCTTTTCCTGAGCTGCGTATCCGTGAGCTCCGGCTCCACCGGGGGAGGGATCAAGATGATCCGTACGCTGATTCTGGTGAAGCAGAGCCAGCGCGAAATGCTGAGGCTGCTGCATCCTTCGGTGATCAATCCGATGAAAATCGGCGGGCAGGTAATCCGGAACAATGTCGTCTATGCAGTCCTCGGCTTCATTTTCCTATATTTCATCAGCGTGGTGATCCTGGTGTTCGCGCTGGTCGGAAGCGGACTGGACTTCGTATCCTCCTTCAGCGCCATCCTTGCCTGCATCAACAATGCAGGCCCTGGTCTGGACAAGGTCGGGCCTGCCGCCAATTACGGCGTGCTCACCGACTTCCAGGACTGGGTCTGCATTTTCGCCATGCTGCTCGGACGACTGGAAATTTTCCCGGTCATCATCGTGTTCACCCCCGCCTTCTGGCGCAAGTGATTGTATTGGCGGAAACGGATGTCTACAATGTGTGCATGAACCATCTCGACCTCACAGGGCATTTCCTGCTTTCCATGCCAGGCATGATGGATCCGGTATTTTCCAAATGCCTGATGTATGTGTGCGAGCACGGCGATCAGGGCGCGATCGGCCTGGTCGTGAACCGCCCCATCGCCATGAACCTTTCGACCATGCTGGAGGAAGTGGGGATCCGCTCTTCGCGGGAAGGATTCGAAAAGATCCCGGTCTATTTCGGCGGACCTGTGGAAATGGGGCGGGGTTTCGTGCTCCACGAGCCGATAGGGGAATGGCAATCCACCATTTCGGTGAATTCAGGACTCGGACTCACCACTTCGAAGGACATCCTGGAATCGATCAGCGCAGGAGGAGGGCCGGAAAGATTGCTCATCGCGCTGGGCTATGCGGGCTGGGCGCCGGGGCAGCTCGAGCACGAGCTGTCGCAAAACGCATGGCTCTCCACCCTTGCCTCCACCGACATCCTTTTCGACCTCCCTCCGGAAGAGCGGCTCCCCGCAGCGCTCAGAATGCTCGGCGTCGACTGGGCAAGCCTCAGCGAGTTCTCCGGGCATGCCTGAAGGCGGGACGATTCTCGCCTTCGATTTCGGCACCAGAAGGATAGGCGTGGCTTTGGGGAGTTTCGAGACCGGACTCGCCCATCCGCTCGCCACCATCCACTGGAAAAAAAAATCCGAATGCTTCGATGCGATCGATTCGCTCGCAAAGGAGTGGAATCCTTCCCTGCTCGTGGTAGGATTGCCGCTGTCGATGGACGGAGAGGAACACGAACTCACCCGGCTTTGCCGCCTTTTCGGGAGAAGGCTCGAGGCGAGATACCGACTTCCTGTAGAATTCGTCGACGAACGCCTCTCTTCCTTTGCCGCCGAAGCCACGCTGCGCGAGGCCGGGATCAGGGGAAGGGCGCAGAAGCAATACATCGACCAGGTGGCTGCGCAGCAGATCCTGCAATCCTACCTCGAAAGCGGAAGAAAACCCTATGGAAATGCCTGACACGAATCTTTTGCTGAAAAACCTGGCGGAAGAGATTCGCCCGGCCATGAACGGAAACACCTGCATCGTCGGAATTCACACCGGCGGAGCCTGGCTGGCCGAGAAGCTGCATGGAATGCTCGGCTTGAAAACGCCACCGGGACTGCTCGACATTTCCTTTTACCGGGACGACTTCGGCAGAATCGGCCTGCACCCCGAAGTGAAGCGCTCCGAGATTCCCTTCGATGTGGACGACACCGACATCATCCTCGTCGACGACGTGCTGCATACCGGCCGCACGGTGAGGGCTGCGATCAACGAACTGTTCGATTACGGAAGACCGGCCAGGATCCGCCTCGCCGTGCTGGTCGACAGGGGCGGGCGCGAGCTTCCGATCGAACCCACCTTCTGCGCATTCAGGGGGGTGCTCGACGAGGAGAAAATGATCGATCTCGTCAGGAACGATTCAGGCCTACTCGAACTCAAATTCCGATCCAGAGAGTGAGCATGCAGAAGAACATACAGATCAACCAGCACGGCGAATTGCAGCACCTTCTCACCATAGAAGGGCTTCCCGCATCGATGCTGCACCATATCCTCGACACCGCCGAATCCTTCGTCGGCGTGACCGAACGCGAAGTGAAGAAGGTTCCATTGCTGCGCGGCAAGGCGATTTTCAACCTTTTCTTCGAGCCCAGCACCCGGACCCGCACCACTTTCGAGATTGCAGCGAAGCGCCTTTCCGCGGATGTCCTCAATCTAAACATCAGCGCCTCATCGCAGAGCAAGGGCGAGACCATGCTCGACACGGTGAACAATCTTTCCGCGATGCAGGCCGACATGTTCATCGTGCGGCATTCGCAAAGCGGCGCAGCCCACCTCATCGCAAGGCATGTCGCTCCCGAGATCCATGTCATCAACGCGGGAGACGGACGGCATGCTCACCCCACCCAGGCGCTTCTGGACATGTACACCATCCGCCATTACAAGCGCGATTTCCACGAACTGAAAGTGGCGATCGTGGGCGACGTGATGCATTCCAGGGTGGCCAGATCGCAGATCCATGCCCTCACCACGCTGGGCGTCCCGGAAGTGCGGGTGATCGCGCCGAGGACGCTCCTGCCGCGGGGCGTGGAAAAGCTCGGAGTTCATCCCTACGACGACATGAAGAAGGGGCTGAAGGATGTGGACGTGCTGCTGATGCTGAGGTTGCAGAACGAGAGGATGCAGGGCGCGCTGCTTCCGAGCGCGCAGGAATATTTCAAGTATTACGGGCTCACGCCCGAAAAGCTGGCGCTTGCCCGCCCCGATGCGATCGTCATGCATCCGGGTCCGATGAACCGGGGACTCGAAATCGACTCTGCCGTGGCAGACGGACCGCAATCGGTCATTCTGCCTCAGGTGACCTTCGGCATCGCGGTGCGCATGGCCGTCATGAGCATACTGGCTGGAAACTGAACATGAAGATCCATATCGGGAACGGGCGACTGATCGACCCGGCAAGCGCCACGGACAGGGTGGCCGACCTTTTCATCGCGGCGGGAAGGATCGTCTCAATCGACGAAAAACCGGAAGGTTTCCACGCAAACCAGGAAATCGACGCATCTGGGCAGATCGTATGCCCGGGACTCGTCGACCTCTCGGTTCGCCTCAGGGAACCCGGATTCGAATACCGGGCGACGCTGGAATCCGAAATGCAGGCGGCTGTCGCGGGCGGAGTGACTTCGCTCGCCTGCCCGCCCGACACTGATCCGCCGCTGGACGAGCCGGGGCTCGTCGAAATGTTGAAGCACAAGGCGAAAAACCTCAACCTCGCCCATGTCTATCCGATCGGCGCGATGACCCAGGGGCTGCTCGGCGCAGACCTCACCGAGATGGCAGAACTCCGGGATGCCGGTTGCATGGCCTTTTGTCATGCAGACAAGCCCATCACCAACACGCTGGTGATGATGAGGGCGATGCAGTATGCGGCGACCTTCGACCTTTCGGTGTGGCTGAGGGCGCAGGATGCGAGCCTGTCCAGGATCGGCGTAGCGCACGAAGGCGAGGTCGCAACCAGGCTCGGACTTCCAGGCATTCCCACCGTTGCCGAGACCATCGCGCTCTCCAAGATCCTGATGCTTGCCAGGGACACCGGAGCCAGAATCCACCTTTGCAGGATCTCCAGTTCGGAAGGGCTGGAAATGGTGAGGGAAGCGAAGCGCGAAGGACTCCCGGTCACTTGCGACGTTTCCGCGAACCATGTGCATCTGTCCGAGATGGACATCGGATTCTTCGATTCCAACTGCCACCTCGTCCCGCCGCTCCGCAGCCTCAGGGACCGGGATGCCATCCGGCGCGCGCTCGCGGAAGGAGTGATCGATGCGATCTGCTCCGATCACACCCCGGTGGACGACGACGCGAAGCTTCTCCCTTTCGGAGAGTCCGAAGCGGGCGCCACCGGCCTCGAACTCCTGCTTCCCCTGGTCCTCAAGTGGGCTGAAGACGACAGGATCCCGCTCGTCGAGGCGCTTGCCAGGATCACTTCCCGCCCCGCCGGCATCCTCGGCATCGAGGCGGGCGCGATCGCGGTCGGCAAACCTGCAGACCTCTGCATTTACGATCCGGAACAATACTGGAAAGTGGAGCCTAAGTCCCTGAAGAGCCAGGGAAAGAACACCCCTTTCCTGGGTTACGAAGTGAAGGGAAAAGTCATCTGTACCCTGGTGGACGGGCATATCGTCCACCGCCCGCACTGAAGCTGCAAGGTTCAGTTTTCAGTTGTGGAGAGGAGAAGTCCGGCCAGGATGTCCGGCGAGACCGGATCGGAAAAATGATTTCCCTGAGCTTCGTCGCAGCCGATGCCCATCAGGTAATCGCGCTGCTCGCCGGACTCCACTCCCCCCGCAATCACCCTGAGCCCGAGGCTTTTTCCCATGACGGTGATCGCTTTTGCAATCGCTCCTGCATCCTCGTCCTGCGTCATCGCCTTCACCAGGGGCTGCGCCATCTTCAGCCCGGTGACGGGATAGCGCCGCAGGTTCCACAGACAGGAAGAAGAAACGCCGAATTCGCCGATCGTGATTTTTAATCCTATTTCCCTGAACTCGTTCATGATTCTTGCAGAGGAATCCCTGTTCACGGAATCTTCCGCCATTTCGAGACAGACGAAGGAAGGATCGATTCCGTATTTCTTCAGGGCCCCGTCTATCCTGGCCGGAAATTCCTTTCTTCTGAGAAGCGCATCGGATACGCCAAGGCAGACCGGAATGGCAGAACTCCTGTTCCAGGAGGCAAGTTCCGCAAGAGAAGCGGCAAGCATCCATTCGAAAAGAGGCTCGACGAGCCCCCGCTCTTCGGCGAGACAGAGCAGGTCTGCATGGGAAAATTCTTCCCCTTCCGGACTGATCCAGCCTGGAACCACGTCGGCTCCAGTCAGCCGTCCGCTCTTGAGTTCCATCTGGGGAAGAAATCGCATCGAAAGTGCCCCGTCTTCCAGCGCCTTTCTCAGCCCCGCTTCCAGAGCAAGCTCTCGCCGCCGCCTTTCCCCGCTGAAGAATTGACAACTGCTCCGGCTGCTGTTTTTTCCCGCATACATCGCAAAGTCTGCATTGCCGAGCAGGGTTGCCGCATCCTTTCCATCTTGCGGATAGAAGCAGACGCCGATCGATACCGAAATGGATTCCGTGGCCCCGGGCAGGGAAAAGGGTTCGCTGATCGATGCAATGAGGTTGTTCGTGATCGAGCCGACAGGTTCGCGACTGGTGATCTCGGGCAGGATCATGACGAATTCGTCTCCACCCAGTCTCGCCACGGTATCGACCTTGCGCACGCAGGCTTTCAGGCGCTCGGCCACGGTTTTCAGCAGGATGTCCCCGCATTCGTGCCCGAGCGTATCGTTGATTTGCTTGAACCGGTTGAGATCGAGAAAAAGCACTGCGACCTGCTTGCGGCTTCTATCCGCGCTGGTGAGCGCCTGATCCAGCCTGTCCATGAGCAATACCCGATTGGGCAATCCGGTCAGGGAATCGAAATGGGCCAGATAGCGGTTTCTTTCATGATTCCTGCGCTCGGTGATGTCGCGAAAGGTCCAGAGTCGACCATGAAAGCTGCCATCCTCGCATTTCAGCGGGGTCGAACTTCTTTCCACCACCCTGCCGTCGGTGAACTCGATCTCGTCCAGCATCGATTGATCCCTGAGCCGATCCGGAATTTCCATTCCGGCAAGGTATTCTTCCGGGGCGACCAGACGATCCAGGGCGAAATGCCCGGAAGAGGACTCTCCCCACATGTCGAGAAAGCGCTGGTTGAATGTCAGCATCCTGCCGTTTTCGTCGACGAGCAGGAGGCCGTCCATGGAAACTTCCTGCGAAGCGGCAAGTAGCAGGTTCTTCAGCTTCAGATCGTCCGAAGATTTTCTGAGCGCATCGCACATCCTGATTGCGGTCGTTCCAAAGGAAAGCATCTCCGCGAGATGCTGGAGCGCTTCGAAGTCATTTTCCTGCCATGGTCCAGGTTCTGCGGAATAAAGATTGAGGACCCCGAAAACATTTCCGCTCTCCGCAAGGGGCAGAAAGGCGGCGGAGCGGAATCCCCATTCCAGCGCCAGCCTCCGCAATGCCCCGTCTGCCGATTCCTCCCCGAATTCGAGGATGCACCCCTGCTTCCCGGAAGCTGCGCCTCCGAAAGTACTGGAAATCACTTCTCTCAGGAGCGGCATCGCGCCGGAAGGATCGGGGGAGCCGTGCCATGCGATCGGCGCAAGCCCTCCGCATTCGTCATAATATCCCGCCAACGCCAGGCTGCAACCGCCATCCTCCACCATGGACCTGCAGACTTCTTCCAGAAGCAGGATCTCGCTTCCTGATTTCGCCAGCAGGCTGCCGCAGCGAGCGATGAGGCTGCGCAAATCCCCGCCGGGTCGATGCAGACCGGAAAATGATGGAAAAAGGCCCGCCTCTCCCATTGCATGGAATGAAGGCAAATCGCCTCCTCCGGCCTGAATATCCATTTCGCCCCCGGTCGTTCCGGAAACATGGTTGAAATCGGGACTCCAGTTGGAATTTTTCGCCATGACATTCTTCCCCTCGAGCGGCGAATCCCTTCTCCGGCAAGGACAAAGCCCCCTGTTCTCTGTAATGCACCAGTCCGAAAGATTATAGACAGGATTCGGAATCCTGCCTGAAAGATTGATTTTTCAGGATTTTTCAAGGCTCATGCAGGAAGG
>JABEVD010000043.1 GCA_013044025.1 Burkholderiales bacterium | reverse complement strand
TCAGGTCTTCATTCTGAGCCTTCAGCTCCTGAACGCAGACGATATCGGCTTCCGACTTCAGCATCCACTCGAAAAAACCCTTTTTCTGCGCGGAGCGGATGCCGTTGAGGTTTGATGTGATTATGCGTAACATATCCAGATCGAAATGGTTCGGATGGTTTCAAATGCAAGATTTCAGAAGGGAATTCCTCGAATTCGCCCTCGAGCGGCAGGTCCTGCGCTTCGGTGAATTCAAGACCAAGGCGGGCAGATTATCCCCCTATTTTTTCAACGCAGGTCTCTTCAATGACGGCGAATCGCTCGGCAAGCTCGGGCAATTCTACGCCAAAGCCATACTTTCCTCAAAAGTCGATTTCGACATGATCTTCGGACCTGCATACAAGGGAATTCCGCTCGCAGCCGCCACCTCCATCGCGCTCGCCACGATGGGAAAGAACCTTCCCTACGCTTTCAACCGCAAGGAAGCCAAGGATCACGGCGAAGGGGGAACCACGGTCGGCGCTCCGCTTTCGGGCAAGGTGCTCATCATCGACGACGTGATTTCCGCAGGAACCTCGGTCCGGGAATCGGTCGAAATCATAGAAAGGGCTGGCGCCACGCCCTGCGGCGTGGTGATCGCCCTCGACAGGATGGAAAAGGGGCTCGGCGAGAAATCCGCTTCCAGGGAAGTGTACGATCGCCATGGAATTCCGGTCATCAGCATCGCCAATCTCGACGACCTGCTCTCCTATCTGGACAGCCACCCGGACATGAACCAGAATCTGCTCAGGGTTCAAAACTATCGTGATCAATATGGAGTCAATGCAAATGCGTAAGGCCCTTCCGATCCTCCTTCTTTCCCTTCTTTACTCAGCATTCGCCCAGGCCAATTCGATCAAATGCGTCGACAGCCAGGGGATCACGCATTACGGGGACACCATTCCGCCCGAATGCGCCAACTCCTCCGTCACCGAACTCGACGAAAAGGGGATGCCCATCAAGGAAACGCCTGCGAACCTTTCCCCGGAGGAACGCCGCGCGATGGAAGTCGAAGTGCAGAAACAGGCTGCCGAAGCGGAGCAACTGAAAGAGCAGAGACGCCGCGACAGCGCGCTCCTCAGCACCTATGCCAGCGAAGCAGAAATCGACATGGCGCGTGACCGGAATGTCCAGCAGATCACACTGACCCTCAACAGCATCGATGCAAGGCTGAAATCCGCAAGGGACAGGCTTGCACAATTCAACGCCCAGGCGGCTGGCTACACCCATCAGGGCAAGGCGGTTCCTGCCGATCTCACCCAGAACATCAACACGGCAAAAACCGACGTGAGCGATCTCGAAGTCGAACTTGCGCAGAAGAAGCAGGATCTCGCCACCATGAAGGCGAAATACGATGCAGACAAGAAACGCTACCGCGAACTCACCAAACCGCCCCAGAAGTAAATGCCATGCGCTGAACGCACCGTCCTGTTTGGCGCATTCGACCGTCACAATCTGGGCGACCTGCTGATCGCCGAGGTCGTCGCATCCATGCTGAATCACCCCTGCATTTTCGCAGGACTGGTCGAAAGGGACATGACCCCGTTCGGGGGACACATGGTGACCGGAATATCTTCCCTTGCCTTCGAGCCCGATTCATCCACACGACTATTCCAGTGCGGAGGAGAAATCCTCACCTGCAGCAATTCCGATGCCGCGATCATGTTGCTCGACGAGGAGGAGGCGAAAAGGGCTGCGGCATGGCTCGAACACCATCCGGAAGCAGGTACCGAATTCTCGCGAAGCATCTGCGGATGCGATTCGCTCGCCCCTTATGTGCTTTCGAAGCGGAACTTCAGGGAAGAGACCAGACTGATTTTCCATGCGGCGGGCGGCGCCGACCTCGATCTCGCTGAAACGGCATTGAGGGAAGAAGTGTATGCAAAGCTTTCTTTTGCGGATTACGTGAGCGTCCGGGATCATGTGACGCAGGAGCACCTCAGGAAGGCGGGGATTTTCTCAAGACTCACGCCTGACCCTGCAGTGATGACAAAGGAGCTTTTCGCCGACAGGATCCACTTTGCGGAATTCGATGAAATCATGGAAAAATTCCCGGGGGGATATCTTTCGATCCAGTTCAGCGCAGATTTCGGCGACGACAGGACGCTGGACATTCTCGCAAGGGAACTCGACCTGATTTCCAGGTCGACCGGACTCGGCATCGTCCTTTTCAGGGCAGGAGCCGCCCCGTGGCATGACGACCCTGCCTGTTACCGGAGACTTTGCTCGAAAATGAAACCGGCTCCCATGATTTTCGAGATCCTCGACATCTGGAAAATCTGCGGGCTGATTGCCCGATCCCGGCTGTTCTGCGGCAGCAGCCTTCACGGCAGGATCATTGCGAACTCATTCTTGATTCCGGCGATCAGCCTGGTCCGGCAGGAAAGTCCGAAAAAAATCGGAGCATATTTCGAAACCTGGGAAGGGAAACCGGGAACCTTTTCTGCGCAAGAAATCGCTTCGGGGATTCTCGAAATGCTGAACGAGACACCAGCGCCCTGCCCGACATCGATCTACCGGAACGAATTCACACATGCCCTGTCAGCATGTCATTAGCAGAAGGAAAACCATCATGAAGAAAATCACGACATTGCTGATCCTGCTGGCCGTCTCGGCCTGCTCCGGAGAGAACGCCAAGAAAGAGGATGTGGCAAAAGCCACCGCTTACCTCAGGAACGACCCCACTGCCTCCAGCACGGACGGGATGACTATCGGCGACCCGAACTACTGGCAAATCGAATGCAAATCGAATTCGATCGTATGGAAAACCGGAGTCCAGGTTTGCAGCGAGGGCGGAAATCATCCGCCCATCTGCCAGATCATCCTGGGCTCCGGAAGCGGCTGTCCTAGCCTGCGAGCTTCTTCTTCAGAATCTCGGTGAGCTCCACCGGGTTGGCCTGCCCCTTGGTGGCCTTCATCGCCTGACCGACGAAGAAGGAGAACAGCTTGTCCCTGCCTGCCCGATAGTCGGCAACCTGGGAAGGGTTCGCGGCGATGATTTCGTCGACGATCGCCTCCAGGGCGCCGGAATCCGAAATCTGCTTCAGCCCCTTCTTCTCGATGATGGAATCGGCTTCTCCTTCCCCGTTCCACATCGCCTCGAACACTTCCTTGGCGATCTTGCCGGAAATGGTTCCGTCCCCGATTCTCACCAGCAATCCGGCAAGAGAGCGGCTAGAAATCGGGCAATCGGCGATCTCGATTCCCGCCTTGTTGAGCCAGCCGTTGATTTCGCCCATCACCCAGTTGGCGCAGATCTTGGGTTCCGGATGGATCGAGACCACTTCCTCGAAATAGGCTGCAAGCTCCTTCGATGCGGTGAGAACTCCTGCATCATAGGCCGAAAGACCGAAGGAGGAAACATAGCGCGAACGCTTCGCATGCGGCAGTTCGGGCAAGGTCGTCGCCACTTCCCCGATCCATTTTTCGTCGATCACGAGGGGCAGCAGGTCCGGATCCGGGAAGTAACGGTAATCATGCGCCTCTTCCTTGGAGCGCATCATCCTGGTCTCGCCTTTTTCGGAATCGAACAGGACAGTCGCCTGCTGGATTTTTCCTCCATCCTCGATGGTTTCGATCTGCCACTGGATCTCGTATTCGATCGCCTGCTGCAGAAAGCGGAATGAATTCAGATTCTTGATTTCACGGCGGGTTCCGAGAGGCTCCCCGGGGCGGCGCACCGAGACGTTCGCGTCGCAGCGGAAAGAGCCTTCCTGCATGTTGCCGTCGCAAATGCCAAGATAGCGGACCAGGGAATGAAGCTCCTTCGCATAGGCAACCGCCTCCTGCGCGCTCCCCATGTCAGGCTCCGAGACGATCTCGAGCAGCGGGGTTCCTGCACGATTGAGATCGATCCCGGTCATGCCGTGGAAATCTTCGTGCAATGATTTCCCCGCATCCTCTTCGAGATGGGCACGGGTCAGTCTGACGGTTTTCTCCACCCCGTCCACCAGGATGACGATCTGTCCACCCTGCACCACGGGCAGATCGAACTGGCTGATCTGGTATCCCTTTGGCAGGTCCGGATAGAAATAATTCTTTCGCGCGAAAACGGAGCGTTGACTCACTTTTCCGCCCACCGCGAGGCCGAAGCGGATGGCGCACTCCACCGCGCCCCGGTTCAGGACCGGAAGCACGCCCGGCAAGGCGACGTCGACCGCGCAGGCATGCGCATTCGGAGCCGATCCGAATTCGGTCGAAGCCCCGGAAAAAATTTTCGATGCGGTCGAGAGCTGGGCATGCACTTCCAGACCGATGACGACTTCCCATTGCATTTTTCTGTCCTCGTTCAAATCGACGGCATCCTCAGGTGCCAGTCGGTATTTTTCTGGTATTGATGCGCGACATTCAGCATCTTCGCTTCGGAGAAATAATTTCCGACGATCTGCAGTCCGACCGGGCGGCCGTTGGAAGCGAATCCGGCGGGAATCGACATCCCTGGAAGGCCTGCAAGATTGACCGCGATGGTATAGATGTCGGACAGATACATCTGCACCGGATCGTCACCCTTTTCGCCGAGATCGAACGCGGTCGAAGGCGAAGTCGGGCCCATGATCACGTCGCATTTTGCGAAGCTTTCGGTGAAATCCCGCGCGATCAGGCGCCTGATCTTTTGCGCCTGGATGTAATAGGCATCGTAATAGCCGTGCGACAGCACATAGGTTCCCACCATGATGCGGCGCTTCACTTCCGCGCCGAAACCCTGCGCGCGGGATTTTTCGTACATGTCGACGAGATCCGCGTATTCCTGCGCGCGAAATCCGTAACGCACCCCGTCATAACGCGAAAGATTGCTCGACGCTTCAGCGGGCGCGATGACGTAATAAGCGGGAATCGAAAGTCGCGTGTTGGGCAGCGAAACCTCGACGATCTTCGCGCCCAATTTCTCGTACTGGGAAATCGCGTCCTGCACCACCTTTTCGACTTCAGGATCCAGCCCTTCCCCGAAATATTGCTTCGGGATGCCGATCCTGAGGCCTGCGACGGACTCATCGAGACTTCTCGAATAATCCTCGACCGGACGATCCAGGCTGGTGGAATCGCGGCTGTCGAAACCCGCCATCACGTTCAGCATGATGGAAAGATCCTGCGCGGATTTACCCATCGGCCCGCCCTGATCGAGGCTGGATGCGAATGCGATCATGCCGTATCGGGAAACCACGCCGTAGGTGGGCTTGATCCCGGAAATGCCGCAAAGGGCTGCGGGCTGACGGATCGAACCGCCGGTGTCGGTGCCGGTCGCAACGGGGGCCATCCTGGCTGCGATCGCGGCCGCCGAACCACCCGAGCTTCCTCCGGGAACCGCGCGCCTGTCCCAGGGGTTTTTCACCGCGCCGAAAAAGGAGGTCTCGTTGGAGGAACCCATTGCGAATTCGTCCATGTTGGTCTTGCCGATGTTGACCGCGCCGGCCTGATCGAAGCGCTCGATGACATGCGCATCGTACGGGGAGACGAAATTGGAAAGCATCTTCGATCCGCAGGTGGTGCGCCAGCCCTTCGCGCAGAAAATGTCCTTCTGCGCGACCGGAATGCCGGTCATGGGGCCCGCATTTCCCTGCGCGATCCGCCTGTCGGCCTCCTGCGCCTGTTTCAGGGAAATGTCCTTGTCGACCGTGATGAATGCATTGATTTCCGGGTTCAGCGCTTCGATCCTCCCCAGAAATTCCTGGGTCAGCTCGACGCTGGAAATTTCCCGCCCGGCCAGCATTCCGGAAAGTTCTTTCAGATTTTTGTTGAGCATATGGATCCTGTGACTATTCGATGACCTTGGGCACGAGATAGAGGCCCGCCTCGACCTGGGGCGCCCCCTTCTGGAATTCTTCGTGCCTGTCTTCCTCCGTGACCACATCGTCGCGAAGCCTGAGGGAAACCTCCTGGGCATGCGACATGGGCTCGATTCCGGCGGTATCGACCGCCTGCATTTCCTCGATGAGGCCGAAAATCCCGGAAAGCTTCGACAGGACGACCTGCGCCTCTGCATCGTCGATGGCTATCCTGGAAAGGCTGGCAATCCTCTTCACGTCATTCAGGGAGAGCGACATAAGACACCTGGTTCATTATCAAAATCGGATTTATAGGTTATCATAAAACATTTATCCTGCACCATTCGCCCTCGCACCATGTTTAATTTCCTGAACGGCCTCTTTCGTCCCAACGACCTTGCCATCGACCTCGGTACGGCAAATACCCTCATCTACATGTCCGGTCAGGGAATTGTCCTGAACGAACCCTCCGTCGTGGCGATCCGGCAAAACGGCGGCCCGAACGGAAAGAAGGTGATCCAGCAAGTCGGACTCGCCGCCAAGCAGATGCTCGGCAAGACTCCGGGCAACATCACCGCCATCCGCCCGATGAAGGACGGCGTGATTGCAGACTTCAACGTCACCGAACAGATGCTGAAGCATTTCATCAAGAAAGTTCGCAACAGCGGACCTTTTTCCTCCAGCCCCAGGATCGTGATCTGCGTCCCCTGCGGATCCACCCAGGTCGAGCGTCGCGCGATCAAGGAGTCCGCGATGAATGCGGGCGCGAAGAAGGTCGAACTCATCGAGGAACCGATGGCGGCCGCGATCGGCGCAGGACTTCCGGTCGAAGAGGCATCCGGATCGATGGTGGTGGACATCGGCGGCGGCACCACCGAAGTCGGGGTGATCTCCCTCGGCGGCCTGGTTTACAAGGGCTCGGTACGAGTGGGCGGAGACAAGTTCGACGAAGCCATCATCAATTACATCCGCAGGAATTACGGCATGCTGATCGGCGAAACCACCGCCGCGATGATCAAGAAGGAAATCGGCTCCGCTTTCCCGGGTAGCGAAGTGCGCGAAAAGGAAGTCAAGGGAAGGAATCTTTCCGAGGGAATTCCCAGGAGCTTCACGATTTCCAGCAACGAAATCCTGGAAGCGCTCACCGAACCCCTGAACAGCATCGTGAGCGCAGTCAAATCCGCGCTCGAACAGACCCCTCCCGAACTTGCCGCCGACATCGCGGACAAGGGCATGGTGCTGACCGGCGGAGGCGCGCTGCTTCGGGACATCGACAGGCTGCTCATGGAAGAAACCGCGCTCCCCGTCATCATCGCGGACGACCCCCTTTCCTGCGTCGTTCGCGGCTCCGGCATCGCGCTGGAGGAAATGGATGAATTGGGCGGCATATTCACGAATGACTGATGGAACAGGAGCTATTCAGCCACGGGCCCAGTCCGGCTGCCAGGCTGACGTTTTTCACTCTGCTGTCGCTGCTCTTCCTGATCAGCGACGCGCATTACCGATATCTGGACGTTCTCAGAATCGGCATTGAAACGGCCACCTACCCGTTGCAGAGGCTGGTGATGGCGCCCGTCGACCTCGCAAGAGGGGTCGGGAGCTATCTGCACGCCCAAAATTCTCTGGTCGGTGAAAACGTCATCCTGAAACAGCAGATCCTGGAAAACAGGGCGGAACTGCTGCGCATGGAATCCCTCAGGCGGGAAAACGACCATCTGCGCAGGCTCTTCGAATCCGCAAAAAAGATCAGGAATCCCGCCGTGATGGCGGAAATCATCTACGGGGCGAGGGATCCATTTTCCCGCAAGGTCATCGTGGACAAGGGATCCTTTTCCCATGTCCGTGAAGGCAGCGCGGTCATCGACGATTCAGGACTGATCGGACAGGTTCTTCGCGCCTATCCATGGGCGAGCGAAGTCTCGCTCATCACCGACAAGGACCACCCCACTCCGGTCGAAGTGATGAGAAACGGCCTCCGGGCAGTGGTATTCGGATTCGGATCGAGCAATCTGCTCGACCTGCGCTACCTTTCCACCAACACGGACATTCGCGAAGGAGACGTTCTCGTCACGTCAGGAATCGACGGCACCTTCCCCCAAGGCCTTCCCGTGGCAACCGTCATCAAGGTCGATCGCAATCCCGCCTACACTTTCTCGCGCATCCTCTGCAAGCCGATTGCCGGAGTGGACCAGTACCGACAGGTGCTGATCATGGCGCCCTCCGCCCCGCCTCCGCCCCTCCCGGTCGAAACTCCAGAGCCCGTGAACAAAGGGAAAAAGTGATGGAGATCGGTCCAAGGCAGGAAATCCTGCTCCCGGTCAGACCCGGGTTCATCGTTTTCTCCCTCGTCATCAGCTACCTCCTGAACCTGATCCCGGTGGAAGGATTGCTGAAATCGGCCATGCCTGATTTTCTGGCCATGACCCTGCTTTACTGGTGCATCCATCAGCCGCAAAGGGTGGGGATCGGCACATCCTGGGTTCTCGGCATCCTCATGGACGTGGCGAATGCATCCATTTTCGGCGAACATGCGCTCGCCTATTCGCTCATGGCCTATCTCGCGCTCCTCCTGAGGCGCAGGGTCAGCATGCTGAAGATCGACCACCAGTTCACCCACGTGATGTTGCTGCTTTTCATCATGCAATCGGTGATGCTGCTGACGGGCCTTGCCGCCAAAAACATTTTCCCCGGCTGGACCCAGTTTCTGGGGAGCCTTACCGCCGGGCTGCTCTGGCCGGTGCTCACCCGCCTGCTGAAGCTGCCGCAAAGGCCGAAAGCGGATCCGACCCGGATATGAAAGTCGAGATCCGGGATCACCGGAAAGAGGAATACTCCTTCAGGATCAGGCTGGGAGCGAGCCTCGTGCTGATCCTGGTGTTCTTTGCGATCCTGGCTGCGCGCTTCTTCTATCTCCAGGTCTTCCAGTACGAACATTACAGGACGCTCGCGGAAAGCAACCGCATTTCCCTGGTTCCGATCCCGCCCAACCGCGGACTGATCCTGGACAGAAACGGCGTGGTGCTCGCAAGAAATTATTCCGCCTATACGCTGGAAATCACGCCATCCAATGTGAAAAACCTGAACCAGACCATCGACGATCTTTCGAAATACGTCAACATCACCCCCCGCGACAGAAGGCTTTTCCAGAAGCTCAGGGAGGAAAGCCACAAGTTCGAGAGCCTGCCGATCAAGAACCGCCTCACCGACGAGGAAGTCGCAAAATTCGCGGTCAACAGCTTCCGCTTTCCAGGCGTAGCCCTGAATGCGAGGCTTTTCAGACAATATCCGGAAGGGCAGCTCGCCTCCCATTTCATCGGCTATATCGGCAGAATCAACGACAGCGATCTGGACAGGATAGACGAGGAAGGGGAAACGGCGAATTACCGGGGCACCGATTACATCGGCAAGATGGGAATCGAACAGAGCTACGAGAAGGAACTCCACGGCAAGGCCGGATACGAGCAGGTCGAAGTCGATTCCAGCGGACGCGAGGTCCGCACATTGAGCCGCACCGCACCGGTTTCAGGAGACACCATCACGCTCAGCATCGACAGCCAGCTCGAAGCCATTGCAGAAAACGCATTCGGAGATTACAAGGGCGCGCTGGTCGCGATCGATCCCTCCAGCGGAGAAATCCTGGCTTTCGTCAGCAAGCCGGGTTTCGATCCGAATCTTTTCGTGGAAGGTATCGACAGCCAGAGCTGGCGCGAACTCAACGATTCTCCCGACAAGCCGCTCATCAACCGCGCGCTCCGCGGAGAATACCCGCCCGGATCGACCTTCAAGCCTTTCATGGCGCTGGCAGGACTCTCCTACGGGGTGCGGAAACCCACCGACACCATTCCCGATCCGGGATTTTTCGCACTGCCCGGAAAAACCCATCATTACCGGGACTGGAAACCGGGTGGGCATGGCATGGTCGATCTGCACCGTTCGATCGTCGTCTCCTGCGACACCTATTATTACGGGCTCGCGAACCTGCTCGGCATCGACCGCATCCACGATTTTCTGGGCAAATTCGGCTTCGGCAACAAGACCGGGATCGACATTTCCGGTGAACTTCCAGGCGTTCTTCCTTCTGCTCAATGGAAGCGCAAGAGATTCAAACAGCCCTGGTATGCTGGCGACACCATTCCGGTCGGAATCGGGCAGGGATACGATCTTGCCACACCGCTCCAGCTCGCCTTCGCAACATCCATCCTGGCTTCCAGCGGCACCGCCTACCGCCCCCACCTCGTCCATTCGATCACGGACAGCAGGAGCGGCAAGCTGGTGGCCATGCCATCCCCTCTCCTGTACAGGCTGGACATCGATCCCCAATATCTGGAAGATGTGAGAAGCGCGATGATGGATGTCACGAAGCCGGGCGGAACCGCGGTTCAGGTCGGAAAGGATGCGCCTTATGCAATCGCGGCCAAGACCGGAACCGCGCAGGTGATCGGCATCAAGCAGGGCGAAAAATACGATGCGAGCCGGATCAGCAAACAGTTCCGGGATCACGCCCTTTTCATCGCCTATGCGCCCGCAGACCATCCGAGAATCGCGATCGCGGCCATCGTGGAAAACGGCGGTCACGGCGGATCGACAGCCGGCCCTATCGCTCGTCAGGTTATGGACTATTATTTGTTGGGAAAGAAGCCGCAAACCCCTGTCGGCCAGGACAAAGGCAATGA
Source organism: Burkholderiales bacterium (assembly GCA_013044025.1). GTDB lineage: Bacteria > Pseudomonadota > Gammaproteobacteria > Burkholderiales > JABEVD01 > JABEVD01. The sequence continues at coordinate 10,251 of JABEVD010000043.1, read as the reverse complement.
ACCCTCCGATTAGACGATTCCTGAACCTCCTCACCGGGCACATGGACGGCTTTCTGATCGCTTGCGTAGCGATCCTGATCCTGTTCGGCATCGGCGTGCTTTTCAGCGCGGCAGACCGGAACATGGCGAAGGTGGTTGGACAGCTCGTCAACATTTCCATCGCGCTCGCAGTGATGTGGGGAATCGCCAACACTCACCCGCAACAGATGATGCGTTTCGCCCTGCCGCTCTATATCGCAGGACTCGTGCTGCTGGTGGGCGTTGCCGTCCACGGAGAAGTCACCAATGGCGCAAGGAGGTGGCTCAATCTCGGAATCGCGCGCATCCAGCCCTCGGAACTCATGAAAATCGCGGTCCCCATGATGCTCGCCTGGTATTTCGACCGTCATGAATCCACCTTGAAGCTCAGGAATTACCTGCTCGCAGCGATCCTCCTGCTGGTACCCGTGCTGCTGATCGCAAGACAACCCGATCTCGGCACGGCGATCCTGATCGCTTCTTCCGGATTCTTCGTGATCTTCTTCGCCGGGCTCGACTGGAAGATCCTGGCAGGATTGTTCGTTTCCGGGCTCGCGAGCCTCCCCGTTCTCTGGTCGGTTCTTCACGATTACCAGAAAAAGCGCCTGCTCACCCTCATCGATCCCTACAAGGATCCCCTCGGCGCGGGCTACCATACCATCCAGTCGATGATCGCAGTGGGTTCCGGCGGGATCACCGGAAAAGGCTGGCTGCACGGCACCCAGGCTCATCTCGATTTCCTTCCGGAACACACCACGGATTTCATATTCGCCGTCTTTTCGGAGGAATTCGGCCTGCTCGGCAATCTCCTGCTGATCTTCCTGTATTGCCTCGTGATCGCCCGTGGGCTCGCCATCGCATCCAACGCCCCCACCCTTTTTTCCCGCCTCATGGCCGGCTCCATCACCATGACCTTCTTCACCTATTGCTTCGTCAACATGGGCATGGTGAGCGGAATCCTGCCGGTCGTCGGCGTTCCGCTACCGCTCATCAGTTACGGAGGCACTTCCATGGTGACCATGCTGCTTGGATTCGGTATATTGATGAGCATCAATACCCACAAGAAACTGGTGAAAACATGAAATCCTTTCTTTTCATCGCATTTTGCGCCCTTTTTCTCGCGGGTTGCGCGGTCGAGCCCCCCAGGACGCCTCCCGTCGCAGCAAAACCCTCCCCGCCTCCGCCCGAACCGAAAAAGCAGCTTTCCGTGATCCAGGGAGGGGGCTATTATCTGAACGACGGACCGGTCGACAATCCTCCTCCCAACATCGATTCCATTCCGGACGCAGTGCCGAAGGAAGAGGCGCTGATTGCTTCGTGCAACAAGCCATACCATGAGATGGGCAAATATTACCGTCCGCGGACCGCGCTCGGACACTACCATGCAGAGGGAGTCGCCTCCTGGTATGGCAGGAGAATCAACGGAGCGAAAACTTCATCAGGCGAAGCCTATGACATGTACGGAATGACGGCAGCCCATCCGACCCTGCCCATTCCGAGCTATGCGAAGGTCACCAATCTGAAAACCGGCAAAAGCGTGATCGTGAAGATCAACGATCGCGGGCCTTTCCGTTCTGACAGACTGATCGATCTTTCCTACACTGCAGCGCACAAGCTCGGCATCATCAGGAATGGAAGCGCGAAGGTTGCGGTCGACACCGTCATGCCCGGAGAAGACGAGATCAACCATAATGTCGCGACCAATTCACCACAGAATTCACCACAGGCTGCAGGGTCGATCTATCTGCAGCTTGCAGCATTTTCGGAGCGCATCAACGCGGAACATTTCGTGGAGAGGCACCGACCGGAACTCAGTGGATTTTCTCCAGAAATCGTCGGGACTGGCGGCCTGTACAAGGTGCATGTCGGCCCCTATTCGAACCGGGGCGATGCGAGAAGCGCGGCTGGAAGGCTCGCCATGATCCTCGACATCAACCCGATTCTCACCTCGGAGTGAATCAGGGTGCGCTGATCCTGTTGAGCCGTTCGTCGGTGAGGGTCTTCAGGAAGGCGATCAGGTCCGATTTTTCCTTCTCGCTGAGATCGAGTCTGGTCATGAGCGGATCCTGATTCGCATCCTTGGGGTTTCCTCCCCGGCTGTAATGGTCGACCACTTCCTTCAGGTTCGAGAAGGCGCCGTCATGCATGAAAAAGGCGAAGGATGCGGAATTGTAAAGGGAAGGCGTCTTGAATTTCCCCTTGTCCGCTGCATCCTTGGTGACCTCGTAGCGTCCCAGATCTTCCTTCAAAGGCCCGACCTGGGGAACGCCGATGTTGTGAAAGCCGTTGTCGGTCATGAGCGGCGGAGTATGACAGAAAGCGCACCTCGCCTTGCCCTGGAAGAGATCGAATCCCCGTTTCGCTGCGGGAGAAATCGCCTTGTCGTCTCCGTTCACATAGCGCTGGAAGGGGGAACCGGTCGCAACCAGGGTCCGTTCATAGGCCGCGATCGCGCGCCCGATGTTGGTCGGGGTCGCTTCCGAACCGAAAGCCTTCACGAACTGCTTCCTGTATTCCGGAATGGCGTTCAGACGGGCCGCAATGGAATCGACATCCCCGCCCATTTCACCCGGCGCCGAGATCGGCCCGAGATGCCCCGGAAATACGCCGGTCTGCTGTTCGAGCGAATCGGCCCTTCCATCCCAGAAAAGGGAGGTGGAATAACCCGAATTCACCCAGGAAGGCGCCCATCTTCCGAGTTCTCCCCCATGCCCGAATGCGCGCGGAGTCGGCCCCGCACCGCCTGCCGCGGGAAGATGACAACTCGCGCAATTCATCGAATCGTTCTTCGAGAGCCTGAAATCGAACAGCAGCCTGTGTCCGAGTTCGATCTTGGCGGCATTTTGCGGATTGTCCTTCGGAACGGGTACGGGGGGAAGCTTCCAGGCTGAAAGATTCCCTGCCTGCGCCGTTCCTGCGAGCCCCAGCAATGCCACGATTATCGCTGTCCTTTTCATTCCTGCCTCCTTTGGTTGTCGGTTCAAGAAATATAGACAAGTGGGGAACCATTTTCAAAGCGTATTTTTTTATCGCGACGATAACCTTGTTGCATGACTGCAACAGACGGGGGAAGAATTAAGTTTATTTCATGAAAATGTAACATTGCTCCTATTTAATACGCTTCATGTTCATGTAGCGGAATTGAATTCCCGTTACGGTTCACGGGTTAAAGAAAAGAAGTCTTGTTTTGAAAAACTTGAAGACTTCTATTTTTTAATATCCAAATTTCTCAACAAATAGGGGTTATTACATGCAAAGAAACATTTTTGCCAGGAAAACGATCAGCGTTCTGGTCACTGCCTCCTGCCTCGCTGCTGGAAGCATGCCGGCATTTGCCGCAAGCGATGCCGAAATCCAGCAGATGCAGAGCCAAATCCAGATGCTCGAGCAAAAGCTCGAAGCGATGAAGACCGATCTTCAATCGACCAAACAGGCTCAGCAAGCTACAGAACAGGCACAGAAGGCCACTGCAGTCAAAGTGGAGAAGGCCTCCCACTACTTCAATACCGATGAAGCCATCAGGGGCGTACCCAATGGCGGAGGAATCCACGTCGGCGGCGCAACGGTCACCCTGGGAGGCTTCCTCGCTTCAGAAACGGCATATCGCTCCAGAAGCCTGCAGGCGGACATCAGCTCCCCCTATGGCGCAATCCCGTTTGCTTCGTCCGTAGCAAACAACCGCTACAACCAGTCGGAATTCCGCGGCACCGAAAGGCAGTCCAGGATCTCGATCGAGGCGAAGGCCAACGTAAACCCGGATGTCGTCGCGACCGGTTACTATGAAATGGACTTCTTGGGTGCTGCTCAGACCGCCAATCCCAACCAGAGCAACTCCTACCAGCCCAGAACCCGCCATGTCTACGCCAACATCGACTGGCTGAATTCCGGTTTCCACCTGCTCGCAGGCCAGACCTGGTCTCTTGCAACGCTTCAGACGGAAGGTCTCGATGCCAAGCACCACTGGACGCCGCTCACGGTGGATGCGCAGTACTCGATCGGTTTCGACTGGCTGCGTCAATGGCAGCTCCGCATGACCCAGGACTGGGACAAGAAATACTGGGCATCGCTTTCCTTCGAAAATTCACAGACCCATGGCGTCGGCGGAACTTCTCCTGTTGCCACGTACGGGTATACGCTGCCCAACGTCGGTGGAAACCTGTTCAATTCCTTGAACACGATGTCCTACAACAAGTACCCTGACATCATCGCCAAACTTGCTGCGGATACCGATTTCGGCCATTATGAAATCTATAGCCTGTCCCGCAATTTCCAGAGCTCCTCGACCGTTGCAGGCGGACCTTCCGTCAATACCTGGACCAATGCTGTCGGCCTCGGCGCTTACATCCCTGTCATTCCCAAGGTTCTGGACATCCAGGCAACCTACCTGACGGGCAAGGGAATTGGACGTTACGGCACAACCCAGCTGAATGACGCAACCTATGATGCTGCAGGCGCATTGATGCCGCTCAAGGGCACGCATTATCTGCTGGGCGTCACCTGGAACGCAGATCCGAAATGGGTCGTCTACGGCAACTACGGTCTGGAAAAGGTTGACGCCAGCACCTACGCTTCCGGCGCAACGGTCTACGGCTTCGGCGATGGCGTCACCGGCGCAGCAGCAAATACCCTGTTGAAGGACGCAAAGAACCAGATCATCGGCTTCTGGTGGAGTTTCTACAAGGGGAACTTCGGCGCGCTCAAGTTCGGCGCGCAATACACCCACGCCACGCTGGATTCGTTTGCAACCGGCGCAGCGCCAACCAACAGCACTTCCGACAACATGTTCTTCACCAGTATCCGTTACTATCCGTTCTGATTCACAGCAACAGATACTGCCTGATCAAAACCCGTCACCTGAAAAGGTGGCGGGTTTTTTTATCTGCCAGGCGCATGACGTTTCCGCTTGTTCTTGAAATATTCGGTAAGATCGCGCCGCTTTCCGACATACACGATTGCCGCCAGCACGCCCAGCAATCCACCCATCAACAGGAAGTAGCTTGAAATTTCTCCGCTGGAGGAAGGCTTGCCGAGCATTGCATGCAATGGCGTGGCGAGATCGTTGTCCACGCGGGCTTGCTCGATCACCTTCGAAATCAGGCTCACGCCGGAATTGAGCGCGGAAGCGACATGACCTGCGCGAAGACCGGGGAGAACGGACTGTTCCAGAAGGGACGGAGTCCGCTCTTCAGGAATGATCCTGCTCAACCCTTCCCCGATCACGAGGCTCGCGGTATTGTCCGAAGGGGAAACGACGAGGAGAACCTCCTTGCTCACCACATTTTCCTCGGGATGCCATTCCTGATCGACCCTCGACGCGAAATGGCCGATCGATTCGCCCGGAACCCCTTTCACGATCAGGATCTGCATGTTCACCCCGGTCGCATCCTCGAGGGATTTCATTCCGGATTCGATGGAATTCTTTTCCGCATCGGAAAGATAACCTCCAGAATCGGTAATCATCCCCCCCTGCTCCGGAACCGGCTGTTCGGCGAGCGAAATGGCGCCCGTCAGGAGGAAGATTGATATGAACAGCATTTTCCACATGATGAATTCCCCAAAAGGCAAGATTGATTTCAATTCAATTATAGACCCGCCGAGCCCGCATCGGGAATGCAAGCCGATTCTGCGAAGGGCCAATCTGTGAGAAAATACACGAATTCACGCTTGCGGGCCCAAGACATGATTTTGATGATCGACAATTACGACTCCTTCACCTACAACCTGGTGCAATATCTGGGTGAGCTGGGGCAGGAAGTCGAAGTGCGAAGGAACGACGAGATCGGTCTCGACCAGATCGATCCCGCCAGTTACACCCATATCGTCATCTCTCCCGGTCCCTGCACCCCCAACGAGGCGGGCATCTCCGTTCCGCTCATCCGGGAATTATCCGGAAGGATTCCGATTCTGGGCGTCTGCCTCGGCCATCAGAGCATCGGTCAGGCATTCGGAGGGAAGATCATCCATGCGAGGGAGCTGATGCACGGCAAGACTTCGCTCATTCATCATCTCGGCCGCGGCGTTTTCACCGGGCTCCCCTCTCCTTTCATTGCCACCCGCTACCACTCTCTCGTGATCGAGCGAGAAACTCTCCCGGATTGCCTGGAAATCACCGCATGGACCGAAGACGGAGAAATCATGGGCGTGAAGCACAAGACCCTCGAGGTGGAAGGGGTGCAATTCCACCCGGAATCCATCCTCACCGAATACGGGCATGAAATGCTCAGGAATTTTCTGGAAGGAAAATGAAACACCAGGATGCAATCAATGCGCTGCTCGCAAGGCGCAATCTCGACAACGAGGAAATGTCCTCCGTGATGCGGCAGGTCATGTCCGGGGATCTCACCCCGGTGCAGATCGCAGGGATCGTGGTCGCGTTGCGGGCGAAGGGGGAAACGGTCGTTGAAATCGCCGCGGCTGCGAAAGTGATGCGCGAACTTTCCACCACGGTGGAAATTCCGCAAAACATCCACCTCGTCGACACCTGCGGAACGGGGGGGGACGGCGCCCATACCTTCAACATTTCCACCGCTTCCGCGATCGTTGCGGCCTCCGCAGGCGCAAAAATCGCAAAGCACGGCGGACGCTCGGTCTCGAGCACTTGCGGCAGCGCCGATGTGCTGGAGCAGCTCGGGGTGAACGTCGGACTTTCTCCTGTCGAAGTCGCCAGATGCATCGAGGAAATCGGCATCGGTTTCATGTTCGCCCCTTCCCATCACAGCGCGATGCGTTTTGCCGCGCCGGTGAGAAGGGAACTCGGCGTCAGGACCATATTCAATCTTCTGGGTCCGATGACCAATCCTGCCAATGCGAAAAATCAGGTGATCGGCGTCTACAGCGCCGATCTGGTCGCGAAATTCGCCGAAGTCCTGAAAGTGCTGGGGAGCCGGCATGTGCTCGTCGTGCATGGAATGGACGGACTCGACGAAATCTCCGGAAGCGGGGAAACGCGGATCGCCGAACTGAAGGACGGACTCATCCGCGAATTTTGCGTGAGACCGGAAGATTTCGGAATCGAACCCGCCCCCCTTTCCATGATCAGGGCGGGAGACGCGGAGGAATCGATGAAGCTGCTGCTGGAAGCACTCGAAGGAAAACCTGGAGCGGCCCGGGACATCGTTGCGATCAATGCCGGCGCTTCGATCTACCTTTCAGGCATCGCCTGTTCCATCGCCGAAGGAGTGGAAATCGCCTTCTCCTGCATCGCAGGCGGAAAAGCGAAGTCGAAGCTTTCGGAACTGGTTTCCTTCACCAACCAACTCAAAGCTGGATGAAGGTCGCCCTTTCATAATCCGCCCCTTTCCCGACGAGGCTCATCAGTTTCAGTTCCATGGTGATTCCTTCGTCGTCCATCACCTGGACGACTTTTCCCGGAGAAAACCATCCGCTCGGGATGATCAGGCTGGAATTGTCCCCGTAGTGCATCAGGATCGCCTGTACATAACGGGTGGAAACGGTGAGATTGACGCCGGTATTCCTGACGGAAACCGTCTCCGGCCTTCCTTCGAGTTTCTTGACGCCCATGTTCACAGAGCCGTCCAGCCCCGCGATCACCCAGCGGATCACACCCGGAACATATCCCTCCTCCTCTGCGGAGAAGATTCCGACGAGATGCCCCAGGCTCACCCGCTGACCAATCGCCATCGCCCCCCGCATCAGGGAAAAATCTTTCGTTGCTTCGTCGAGGATTTCCCAGCTTTCCGTTGCATGAAGCGGCTTGAATTCCGCCCGGGTGACGACATGCCCGAAAACGGCGATTTCGTCATGCTGCCTGAGGGACAGCATGATCTCGCTGCCAGGCTGGGTGAATTCCTTGCCGCTGATCCTGTAATGGAGATCCGGAAGGCCGAAACAGACTTCCGCCTTGTGGCTGATGCTGCGCCGTTCGAATTCCCGGGCTTCCTGCCCTTCGCACCAGTGCCTGTGCAGTTTTTCCACCAGCCCCAGACAGATCGAGGGCGGAAGATCCTCTCCAAGACCAAGCTGGGAAGGCAATTTTCCCTGTTGCAGCAACGCAATCTTGATCCTCAGGCTCTTGCTGAGATCCGTGACATCCAGATAGCGCACGGAAGACCCCCCCGCCGAAGGAATCTCACTCAAAACATTCTCAGCGCTTTCCAGGTCGACCGCAAGAGGAGGCGTTTCCTTGGCATTGGCGGGAAGCTTCCTGTTCACGTGAACCATGGAACGCCATTCGTCGAGCCAGCGATTCACCAGCCTAAACTGCTTGCGCGGCAATTCGTATGGGTCCGCCTGGGAAATCAGGAGGATCTGCACATAATGCTCGACGCAGGAAGCAGGAGGGGGGTAGAGGCGAAGACTTTCCAGCACCGGAAAATCAGCGAAACCGCGTTCTTCGGCGAATCCGTACAACTGATGCAGCATCTGCCAGAGTCTGTGATCCACCTGGTGCTGCATCAGCAGGTATTCGACGATCTGCAGCCCGGCATATCTCAGGCAGCGCTGCGTGATGAGGGCGAGATGCCGGATCACGCCCTGATCGTCATTCATTCCGGCCTGGAGACAGTGGGCATAGGAAATCCACATCGAATCCCAAAGCGAAATGATTTCAAGGAGGACCGAGAATTCATATTCGTCCAGCGGAAGGGGTTTGTTGAAGATCTTCTTCGCATAGCCTCCCTGAACGATGCTCACCGTATCCCGGAGCTGTTCGGTGATTTTCAGCCTGGCGATCGGGGGGATGAACGTGCGGTTGAGTTCGGCAAGCTGGAACGAAAGGGTCTGGTGAGCCTGCCGGATGTCGGTCAACTGAAACTGGGAAATCCAGCGGGCGCACGAATTCGAATCGGCAAATGCCGGCTTCGCATTTTCATCCCACTCGGGCAGGTTCAAACTCAACATGATTCGCCGATGAGCGCTGGTTCAAATCCCGATTCTACCCCGAATCGGACCGTGATTTCATCCGCATTCAAAGCGCTCTGCTCCTGTCCCCCCTGAGAAAGCAGTCCGAGTTGGCTTCCTTCCCGAACAGGATGACCTTGAAAAGCTCCCCCATTTCAGCGGGGCTCACCAGTTTCTGCAATCCACTTGCCATGGGAAGATAACGAAGCGGATCTTCCGGCGAAATCTGCTCGAGAAGCCCGATGATGCCGCAATCGATCAGAAACCTCGCCTGGGAATTGTAGCCGATGAAATCCAGTCCGGCATCGACCCCGGCCTGGGCGATGGCGCTGAAATCGACATGCGCGGTGATGTCCTGAAGTCCGGGAAGAAAAAACGGATCGTCGTGCGCATGATGGCGGTAATGACACATCATCGTGCCCCGATTCCGATCCGGATGGTAATACTCGGCCCTGCCGAATCCGTAATCGATGAAAAGCATCAGTCCTCTTTTCAGGATCGCGGCGAGACTGGCAACGAGCGAGCCTGCTGCAGGACAGATTTCGCTGATGTAGCCGGAAGGAACGACGATGGCGGAGGCCGCATCGAGCAGCGGCCCCTTTTCGAGCACTCTGTCTTCCCATGCGAACCCATCGACTTCCAGCTTCACTCCCCTTTCGAAAATTCCGGAAGATTTCCAGTGGATCAGGCTGAAAGGGAGCGCATCGAGCACCTCGTTGGCGATCACCACCCCTTCGAAACTTTCAGGAAGGGAGTCTAGCCATTGGACTTTCTCCCCGAATCCGGCAAGCTTCTGCCGTTGTTTCTCGCGAAGATCTGCGCTCGGCTCCAGAATGTAATATTTTCCAGGGGCAGGCGCTTCTGCTGAAAGAAAATCGAAGGCGAGTTTTCCCGTGCCCGCGCCCAGTTCGAGGAGATCGGCATGGGAATTTTCAGCGAACCAGGCGGATGCAAAACGCGCCAGCGTTTGCCCGAACAGGCTGGAAATCTCGGGGGCTGTGACGAAATCCCCAGCCTCACCGATTTTCTCCGAACCGGCACTATAGTATCCCAGCCCGGGAGAATAGAGGACGAGATCCATGTAGCGGGAAAAGGGAATCCATCCGCCCGCATCCATCACCGCTTCGCGGACGCGCCCCTTCATGCGCTCGCTGTGCGCCAGCGCTTCTTCAGACGGGTCGGGTAGTTGCGTCATAGAGTCTATGGTAAATTGTAGGTCGTCAAGTTTAGAGGAGATTTCCTTGCAAGGCAAAATCGTTCTGATCACGGGAGGAGCAAAAAGGGTTGGCGCTTCGATCTGCCGCAGGCTTCATTCCAGAGGCGCAGATCTCATGATCCATTACCGGTCTTCCGCCCGGGAAGCGCGCGCGCTTC